>JBEVGZ010000075.1:0-3608 GCA_040511515.1 Microterricola sp. | reverse complement strand
GGGCCGCGAGAGACTCCAGGCCTGCGATGAGGCCGCGGTCCTGCAGGATCGGCGGGGCGAATCCGCGAGAGAGGGCGCGTAGCTCCTCGAGGGTGTCCCTGGCCTGTTCGCGGGCCTCGGCCAACAGGGCCTTGGCGGCATCCGGGTCGGCGTCGATCTTGCGCTCGGCGCTGGCGAGATCCATCTGCAGCCGCACCAGGCGCTGCTGCGGGCCGTCATGGATGTCACGCTCGAGGCGGCGGAGCGACTGGTCTTCGGCCAGCACCGCGGCCCCACGGGACGCGCTGAGCGATGCGACCTCGCGGCTGAGTGCCTCAGAGCGCCAGGCGGACAGCATGCCGCGGGCGATGACGTTGTGCAGCAAGGTGAGGCCGCGGGTGACCAGCGGCAGCGTCGCGAGGAAGATCAGGCCGATTGCGACCAGAAGCAGGGTCTCGCCGAGGTAGGGCTCGATGTCCCAGTCGTTGTCGGGGAACCACGAGTCGAGGATGACGACGTGTAGCCAGAAGTCGCCGGAGTCCCCCTGGAAGGAGCGTGGCCACATCCAGCTCGTCACACCGGCCAAGCCGGTCACGAGCCAGACGAAGGAGACGGTCCAGCTCAGGATGCCGACGATCGGTGCGACGATCATGCCGTGCAACAGGTAGAGCCAGTAGTGGCCGTCGGCGAACGGGCCGAGCGTGATGCGCCAGAAGTTCTGGGTCTCGCCCGGCTTCTCCCACTGCGGGCGGGCGATCCGCGGGCGCCCCGCCCACTGCAGCCGCAGCAACTCCAGGGTGCCGAATGCGCGCGCCGCGTACAGGGACCCGACCGTGATGAACACGCCGACGAGGATGGCGATGAGCCCGAGGCCGGTGAAGAACAGGGTCGACAGCACGACCAGGCTGATGATGGCGATCGGCAGGTTCAGCAGCAGGAAGCCGAGTTCCTGTGGAACGCGCAGCCAGAGCCTGCCGTAGTTGTCGCGCGTGCGCTGCACCGTCTGAGTTGTCGCCTGGGTTGCCGTGATGGTGGTCATGATTCGATTCTGTCCAGCGGATGCCGACGGCCACAGCCAGCTGGCAACCGAAGGCATGCGGGGGTTATCCCCACCGGCCCGCTCACACCGCTTCGCCGCGGGCTAGGCGCATCTCGCGGGCCAGCTCAGGGCTGGAGTAGTGCTCGCCGTGTTCCAGCTCGTGGATGATGCGCTCGACCGTCTCGGCCGGACGGTTCTGACTCATCTTGTTCTTGCCGGTGTAGCGTTCGACGCGCATCCGGAATCCGACCGTGCCGGAGACGATGCGGGCGGCGTACTCGGCGTTGGCCTCCGTGCCGTTCATGCGTCGGGGCTCCGGCATCCGCTCCTCGAAGTGGTCGACGAGGCGGTCGAGCACCAGGAGGTTCTCCTCGTCGCTCAGGAGCTCCGGCGTTCCGTGCAGGTGGGCGACGACGAAGTTCCAGGTGGGGACGGCCGGTTTCGCGTCGTACCAGCCGGGCGAGATGTAGCCGTGCGGGCCCTGCACGATCACGAGCAGTGGGTGTCGGCCGAGCTCGTGCAGCTGCTCGTCCGGGCGGCCGACGTGGCTGAGCAGCACGATGCCGTCCTCGGCGGTGTCGTCGAGGATCACCGGGTAGTGCGAGGCGACGAGCTCGCCGGCATCCGTGTGGCTGACCATCGTGACCCACGGGTTCTCGCGGATCAGCCGCTTGACGGCATCGTCACTGGCGAGGGTGAAGCTCGGAGTCTGGCGCATGCAGCTAGCTTCTCACCTCTGGAACGCGGAATGGGCGCTCACCGCTGGCAGTTGGGGCACCAGTACAGCTTGCGCGCGCCGAAATCCTCCAGCGTGATGTGCGTCCCGCAGATGCGGCATGGCAGGCCCTCGCGCTTGTACACCCAGTGGCGGTCGGCGCGGTTGGCCATCGCCTGGGCGTACGCGTCGCCCTCGAGGTCGTCCATGGTCATCATCTGCCCGGTCTCGACGCCGATCGTGAGCAGATGCGCCCAGTCGCGCCAGAGGCCGCGCACCACGTCCTCCGGCACGAGCTTGCCCGGCGTATGCGGGTTCAGGCGGGCACGGAAGAGCATCTCGGCGCGGTACACGTTGCCGATGCCTGCGACGACGTTCTGGTCCATCAACAACAGACCGATGGGAGTCGGCTTCTTGCGCACGACGGCGGTGAAGCGATCCTCGGCCGCCTGGGAGTCGTCCAGCAGCGGGTCCGGACCGAGCTTGGCGATGATGGCGTCGACCTGGGCCGGGTCGAGCACCTCGCAGGCGGTCGGACCGCGGAGGTCGGCGCAGACGGTGTCGGTGAGCAACCGCACGCGCACCTGGCCGATCGGCTCGGGCGGGAACGTCTCGAGCGCGGCGCTCTCCTTCTCGGACTCCGCCATGCGCACGCGGGTGCGCCGCGGGGCCCCGATCGAGTGCAGGGAGTTTTCGCCGGTGCTGTCAAGAATCGGGCGGTCGAGGGTCGCGAGCGACACATCGGTGCCGCGCTGATTGGTCTGGCCCATGCGGCCGTTCGCCGAGGCGATCGTTGCGTCCATCAGGATGTCGCCCGCGAAGTCCCAGGCCCCGTACATACCGAGGTGCACGCGCAGCCAGAGCCCGTTGTCGAACTCGAGGTACATCTGCTTCCCGACGGCCTTGGCATCGGTCACGATGCGGCCGTCGATCATGCTCGCGCCCTCGGCGAAGCGCCCCTGCGGGCTCGAGGCGCTCACCCGGTGACCGACGAAGTTGCGGGCGAACTGACGGGTGATCCTGTGGACGGAGTGGCCCTCTGGCATGGCTGAAGAGACCGCTCTGCTTAGTACTGGTCGACGTTCTTGCCCGCGATGTCGCCGCTCGTCTCGTACTCGGCGAGCTGGGCGATGCGGCGGGCGTGACGCTCGTCGCCGGAGAACGGCTCGGCGATGAAGGCGTCGATGAAGCTGGTCGCGTCTTCGATGGTGTGCTGGCGCGCACCGATCGAGATCACGTTGGCGTCGTTGTGCTCACGGGCGAGCGTCGCGGTGCTGAGGTTCCAGACCAGGGCGGCGCGGATGCCGGTGACCTTGTTGGCGGCGATCTGCTCGCCATTGCCGGAGCCGCCGAAGACGACGCCGAGGGCCTCGATGCCGTGCGCCTGGTCGTGCGCGACGGCGAGGGCTGCGTTGATGCAGAAGGCAGGGTAGTCGTCGAGGGCGTCGTAGCTGGTGGGCCCGTGGTCGATGACCTCATGGCCGGCCGCACCGAGGTGCGTGATGAGGTGCGTGCTGAAGTCGAGGCCGGCGTGGTCCGTGGCGATGTGGATGCGCATCACAGCAGTCTAGGGTTCACAGCAGAGCAGACAGCTTCGCCGCGTAGAATTCAGGGATGCCCTCTGCACCATCTCTTGAGCCCGACTCTGCCGCGATCGATTCCGACATCGAGTCCGACATCGAGTCCGAGATCGACGCTGCCCGCGTCGACGCCGCCCGCATCGATCCAGAAGAACTCGCGATCGCCCTGCGCGTGCTCGCCACCCTCAGCGAGGTCGACGAGGAGGACCCGGACTTCCTGACCGTGCGGCACGCGACGGCCAAGATGTTCAAGTCGGTCAAGGTGTCGCGTCGCGCCATCAAGCGGGCACGCATC
>JBEVGZ010000074.1:0-4865 GCA_040511515.1 Microterricola sp. | reverse complement strand
CGGCCAGCGCGTCCGCGCAGCAGCTCGTGGCGGCCGGTGTCGATGCGGCGACGATCCGTGCGGCCGGCGCGCTGAACACGGACTCGACGGTCGGGATCCTGCGCGCCGGAATCGGTGCCGCGGAGGGCTAGCGGAAACGCGGGGGGTTCCCGTATATTTCATTTCACGTCAGTAATATGTCACCGATCACACATCGACGGCACACCGTGGATGCACCGACCACGTCGACGAGGAATCGATCGCCGCGGCCGGTGCCCATGATCGGGCAGGGCGTGAGCCCCAACTGGGCGCAGCACCCACTTCATCCCTTGCACCACCCGAGTGATATCAACGAGGAGTCACAGATGACCAGATACAGCCTGAAGCTGCAGTCGATCGGGGTGCTCGCCGCCGCGGTGCTGCTCGGCACCGCGGCCTGCTCGGCCACGCCGGCCACAACGGAGGAGAGCGGCGGGGCAGCGGAGACCGGCGGCACCCTCAAGGTTCTCGGCACCGGCGACATCGACCACCTCGACCCGGCGCTGACCGCCTTCGTGCCCGTCACCGCGCTGATGCGCGCTGTGAGCAGGCAGCTCATCAGCTACAAGACGATCGACGACGAGACCGAGCGGCTGGTCCCCCAGGGCGACCTGGCCACCGAGGTGCCAGAGCCGACGAACGACGGCCTCACCTACACCTTCACCATCCGCGACGGCGCCCAGTGGGATGCGCCGGACGGCGCGCGCCCGATCGTCGCGGCCGACTTCATCCGCGGCTTCCAGCGCCTCTGCAACCCCTCGCAGGCCAGCCCGATGCTCGGCTACTTCTACGACCTCATCGAGGGCATGGACACCTTCTGCGAGGGTTTCTCCGGCGTCGCGCCGGAGGCAGCCCCGATGAAGGAGTACATCGAGGCCAACACGATCTCCGGCCTGGTCGCCGTCGACGAGCAGACGCTGGAGATCAACCTCAACAAGGCGGCGGGTGACTTCGTCTACATGCTCTCGCTCAGCCCGGCATCCCCCGCACCGGTCGAGGTGCTCGAGTATGTCCCGGATTCCGGCGAGTACCGTGCCAACTTCATCGCCAGCGGTCCGTACACCGTCGATTCCTACACCCCGGACAAGTCGCTGGTGCTCGTGCGCAACCCGGCATGGACGAAGGAGAGCGACCCGCTCCGTGCGGCGAACGTCGACGGCATCGAGCTGACGGTCGGTCTCACCGGCGACGCCATCATGCAGCAGCTCCAGGCCGGAACGGGCGACATGCTCTTCGACACGGCGCCGGCGCCGGCGGTCGTGCAGCAGCTCAAGGCGGCAGGCGACCCGAAGCTCAGCTTCGTCGCCAGCGGTGGCGTGCAGCCCAACATCTGGATCAACACGGTCAGCGAGAACAACGGCGGTGCGCTGAAGGACCTCACCGTGCGCCAGGCACTCCAGTACGCGGTCGACAAGGCCGCCGTCGTGCAGACGCTTGGCGGCCCAGACATCGCCGTCGTGCAGAACGGCATCTTCGGACCCGGCGTGCTCGGCTTCCACGAGTTCGCCCCGTACCCCAGTGACGGAGGCAAGGGCGACCCGGAGAAGGCCAAGGAACTGCTCGCTGAGGCCGGCTACCCCGATGGCCTCACGCTCAAGATGCCGTTCCGCAGCCGCGCGGGTGACTCCGAGATCGCGCAGACGATTCAGGCCAGCCTGGAGAAGGCCGGCTTCACGATCGAACTCGTTCCCGTGAACCCGACCGACTACTACTCGAAGTTCCTCGTCGACCGGGATGCGACAGCGGCAGGCGTCTGGGACATCGCCCCGACCGGGTGGACGCCGGACTGGCAGGGTGGAGCGGCGCGCTCCGTCTTCCAGCCGCAGTACACCTTCACCGGTGCGCCGCAGACCTACAACTACGTCGACTACAACAACGACGAAGCGAACGCCCTCGCGGCGGAGGCCATCAAGGCCACCGACCCCGATGAGGTCGCCGAGCTGTGGGCGCAGGTCGACGAGCTCGTGCTTGCGGACTCCCCGACGATCCCGATCGCGTCATCGAAGGCGATCCTCTACCACTCGGAGCGGGTCCAGGACTTCACCCCGTACGCGCTCAGCGTGCAGGGCGACTGGGCGAACGTCTGGCTCTCCGAGTAACTGGCAGGGCCGAGGGGTGGCGGACCGCATCTGCGGTGCGCCACCCCGCGCCGCGCCGAGCAGGCACGGCGATCAGACACGCGTTCATTGACGACAGAGGAGACACCATGGCCGTTCTCGAGGCCCGCAACCTCAATGTGAGGATCCCGACGGAAGACGGGGTGATCCACGCCGTACGAGACGTGTCGTTCTCGGTCGAGGCCGGCGAGTTCTTCGGAATCGTCGGGGAGTCCGGATCGGGCAAGAGCGTCATGGTGCAGGCCATCATGGGGCTGATCCCACAGGCTGAGGTCACCGGTGAGGTGTTCTTCGACGGTCGGGACCTGCTCACGATGTCGGAGGCCGAGCTGCGCGCCATCAGGGGCGCCTCGATCAGCATGGTGTTCCAGGACCCGCTCAGCAGCCTGCATCCGCAGTTCACGATCGGCTGGCAGATCATCGAGCAGATCCGCACGCACCGTTCGGTGAGCAAGGCCGAGGCCAAGACCATGGCCATCGAGATGCTCGGCAAGGTCGGCATCCCGAACCCGGCCGAGCGTTTCGACTCCTACCCCCACCAGTTCTCCGGCGGTATGCGCCAGCGCGTGATGATCGCGATGGCCCTCAGCCTGAACCCGCGCCTCGTAATCGCCGACGAGCCGACCACCGCGCTCGACTCGACCGTGCAGGCGCAGATCCTCGAGCTGCTCGACGTGATGCGCAGGGAGTTCGACGCGACGATCGTCATGATCACCCACGACCTCAACGTGCTCGGCCGCGTCGCAGACACCCTGATGGTGATGTACGCGGGGCACCGCCTCGAGCTCGGGGCGGCCGACCAGGTGTTCGGCCTGCCCGTGCACCCGTATACGGCCGGTCTGCTCCGCTCATCTCCGAGCAACTACCAGCCCGGCACCGCGCTCGTCCCCATCCCGGGGCGCCCACCGAGCCTGCTGAACGCCGTCACCGGATGTGTGTTCGCCGCGCGCTGCCCCGAGGTGATGGAGCGGTGCCACAGCGAGCGGCCGCCGCTGCGCCGCTACGAGAACGGCAGCGAGGCGCAGTGCTGGCTCGAGGCACCGCCGGCCGAAGTCGCCGCGGCGGCACCGCACGCGGCACCCGCCGAGCGCTCGCTCGCGATCGCCGGCCAGCGCTCCGCCTCAGCCACCGCCACCGAGGCCGTGCCCCCGCTCGTCCGCCTCGCCGGCGTCGAGCTCTCCTTCCGCGACAAGCGCCGCCGCGAAGACGTCACGGTGCTCCGCGGAATCGACCTGACCGTTGAACGGGGCGAGACCCTGGGCCTGGTCGGTGAGAGCGGGTGCGGCAAGTCCACACTGGCGCGCGTGATCGCCGGGCTCATCCCCGCCGGCTCCGGGGAGGTCGAGGTGGCCGGACACACACTGTCGGCGATGAACCGGGACGAGTGGCGCGGACTGCGCCGCGATGTGCAGCTGATCTTCCAAGACCCCTACGGCGCGCTCAACCCCCGCAGGCGGGTCGGATCGATCATCGGCGACCCCTTCCGGCTGCACAAGATCTGCTCGGGGGAGGAGCGCAAGCGCCGGGTGCAGGAGCTGATGGAACTCGTCGGCCTGAACCCGGAGCACTACAACCGCTTCCCCGCCCAGTTCTCGGGCGGCCAGCGGCAGCGCATCGGCATCGCCCGTGCGGTCGCGCTCCGACCGGCGCTCATCATCTGCGACGAGCCGGTATCCGCGCTTGACGTGTCGATCCAGGCCCAGGTGCTCAACCTGATGAGCAGCCTGCAGCGCGAGTTCAACCTCAGCTATCTCTTCATCTCCCACGACCTCTCGGTCGTCAGGCACGTCTGCGACCGCATCGCCGTGATGGATGCCGGCCGCATCATCGAGCTCGCCCCGACCGAGGATCTCTACCGCAACCCGCAGCAGCAGTTCACCAAGACCCTGCTCGCCGCATCCGCGCCCCTCGCCAGGCCGGAGCGGGGCGCGACGCCCCGGCTCATCGACCAGCGGGCGACCGCACAGCTCCAGGAAGAAGGCGCAGCATGAACGTGCCCAACTCGCGGCCGGCCAGGGTGAGCGGAGCCGCGACCACCGCGGTCGCCGTCGCCCGCGGCGGCGCGCAGACCGTCGGCCCCGATGCCGTCGTGCAGCGGGGGTCCGCCTCGCTCACCGCGCGACGCCTGGTCAGAGACCCGGCGAGCATGGTGGCGGTCGCGGGAATCCTCCTGATCGTGCTGCTGGCCATCGCGGCGCCGCTGATCGCCCAGCTCACCGGGCACGGCCCGAACGAACAGTTCCGTGACATCGGCCTCACCCCGGAGGGGCTGCCGGTCCCGCCGGGGGAGACCTTCCTCTTCGGAACGGATCAGCTGGGCCGCGACGTGCTCGTCCGCCTCGCGTACGGGGCACGGGTCTCGCTCGTCGTCGGCGTCGTCGCCTCGCTCGCCGCCGCCGTGATCGGCGTGCTCGTCGGCATCACCGCCGGATTCTTCGGCGGCAAGGTCGACACCGTGCTCAGCCGGGTCATGGACCTCGTGATGAGCATCCCGTTCCTGCTCGCCGCGATCGCCCTCGTCTCCGTCGTCGGGCCGAGCCTCGCGCTCAGCACCGGCGTCATCGTCTTCTTCACCTGGACGCCGCTGGCACGCGTCATCCGCGGGCAGACGCTGGCGCTCCGCCAGCGCGAGTTCGTCGAGGCGGCACGGTCGCTCGGCGCCGGCCAGTTCTCGATCATCGTGCGCGACATCCTGCCCAACCTGATGGTTCCGATCCTGATCTACACGAC
>JBEVGZ010000073.1:0-5315 GCA_040511515.1 Microterricola sp. | reverse complement strand
TCAGGCCGGCCCGCTCATCGAGCAGCCGCGGCTCGCTGCCGGACCGCACCACGCTCACTCCAGACTTTCCGCGGACGGCTGCCGTGTTGCCCGAACCCTGCGGGACCCCGAGGCTGACCGCGCTCGGCTCGAGGGCGACGATCTGTTCGGAGAGGTCGATCGGCGTGACGGCGTCCCCGCTCGCCGCCAGGTGCCCGAACTCGCCGTCGCGCAGAATCAGCGCGCGCGGATCGACGTGCGGGTCTTGGATCACGGGGGCGAGGGTGTCGGAGATCTGCTGTTCGATCTGGTCGACGGTGATCGTGACCCCGGTGATCGATGACACCCCCTGCAGGCTCTCCTGCAGCTGCAGCTCCATCCGCTGGAGCGAGATCGCCTCCGTCTGCAGCACGCTCGGGCTGAGATCGACGATCGCACTGCGGGTCACGACGCGCACGGACGCCGTTGTCAGCGCCGTCCCCTCCGGGAAGGCGGAACGGACGGCGCCGTCCAGCCACTCGCTCGGTCCGCTGAGCAGCGCGTTGACGATCACGGTCGGCGTCGAGGTGCGTCGAGGGAACCAGCGCAGATCGGGGACGAGGTAGCTGAAGGTCGGGTCGAAGAAGTAGAGCGGGTAGCTCCCGAACACGAGCGAGAAGGTCGGCTGGTCGACGAGGATCCCCTGCGGGGCCCTGCTGATGCGCCACTCCCCTTCGACCTGGGTGAACTCGTAGCCGAGCACCTGGGTCGTCGGCGACTCCCGCTGCATGTACTCGCCGCTGACGCCGACATCCGCCAGCGCCGACACCGTCAACGTCATGGCGTTCGCGTTCAGGGTCTGCGAGCTGCGCAGGATGCCGCTGTCGATGAGCGCGCTGGCATCGGGATCCCACTCCGTACTGAACTCGGGGGTGAGGAATTCCTTGGCGACCGCGTAGCGGTCCTGCGGGCTGGCGGCGGCCTCAATGAAGCCGAGCAGGATCTCCTCCTGCGTCGCGCCCGGCTGTGGGCTGCGGGCGAGGAAGTCGAACTCGGGGCTCGCCTCGCTCTCGACCGCCTGCCCGGCGTGCACGGAGCCGGAGCTCGGGATGCCGGCGCAGCCGCCGAGCAGCAGCGCGCCGAGCACCGCCATGGCCCCAAGGCGTGTGGCACGGATGCGCGCGGCCAGGCCCCGGCCGCCACTGTGGCGTCTAGTCATCTGCGGCCTCCTCAGCCTCATCGACGGGGCGGGTGGGGGGATCGGCCGGGCGCGAGGCGCCGGCATCCTCCGGTGGCAGCGGAACAGGGGATTCGCCCATCGGCCGCCCGTGCACGCGCGGAAGCGTCACGCGGAACGCCGATCCGGCCCTGGGCGCGGACCAGACGTCGATCGTGCCTCCGTGCAGCAGGGCGTCCTCGAGCGAGATCGGCAGCCCCAGTCCCGTGCCACCGATCGTGCGCTTGCGCGAGGGGTCTGCGCGCCAGAAGCGGTCGAAGACGAGCGCGGCCTCGTGCTCCTTCATACCCACGCCGTAGTCGCGCACGGTCAGCGCGACCGCGGTCGACGTGCTGTCGACGGTGACGATGATCGGCTTCCCCTCGCTGTGCTCGATCGCGTTGCCGAGGAGGTTGCTCACGATGCGGCGGATGCGGCGCGGGTCGAGCTCGGCCGGCAGATGCCCTCCCGGCGCCACGAGGCGCACCTCTGTGCCGTTCTGCTCGGCCAGTCCGCTCATCGCCTCGATTGTCTCTTCCGCGATGTGCACGAGGCTCGTCGCCTCCAGGTCGAGCCCGACGGAGCCGGCGTCGTATCGGCTGATCTCGAGCAGATCCGCGAGCAGCAACTCGAAGCGTTCCACCTGGGTGTGCAGCAGCTCGGCCGTTCGCTCCGTCGCGGGCGGGAAGGTGGCGCGCTGATCGTAGAGCACGTCGCCGGCCAGCCGGATCGTGGTGAGCGGGGTGCGCAGCTCGTGCGAGACATCGGAGACGAAGCGCTGCTGCACCTCGCTGAGGTCGGCGAGCTTGCTGATCTGGGCCTGCAGGCTGTCGGCCATGCCGTTGAAGGAGCGCGCGAGTGTCGCGATGACGTCCTCGCCCTTCTCCGGGATGCGGACCTCGAGCTCGCCCTCGGCGAGGCGCTCACTCGTCTCGGCCGCCACCCGGATCGGGGTGACGACGAGGCGCACGACGACCCAGGTGACCGCACCGATCAGCAGCAGCAGCGCGATCGCCGCGATGCCGGCCGTCTGCTGCACGAATCCGAGGGTCTGTTCGGCGTCGGCCAGGCTGTACGCGATGTAGATCTCATAGCGGCCCGCCGTCGGCAGCACGAGCTGGGAACCGACGACGATGCCCGGCACCGTGCCGCCCTCCGGCGTCTGCAGGCTCACCGACTGCCAGAACTGCTCGTCCGGATTCTCGCGGACGCTCTCCCGCAGCTCCGGCGTGATGACGCCGGAGCGCAGCGACGACGGCACGAAGTCCAGCGGGGCGACGGAGCTCGGCTCCTGGCCCGGCACCCGGAAACCGGCGACCTGACGGCTGGCCGCACCGGTGCTCATCGCGTTGCGCGCGCTGTTCATCACGCCGAGCACGGCGGCGCGGTCGGTCGCGTCAGAGGCGTCGACGAGCTGCTGGGCCGATGCGACGGCACGCGCCGAATCGCCGAGGACCTGCTCGAGCCTGGCCTGGAACAGGTTGTTGCTCACACTGGTCGACAGGTAAATGCCGGTGAGCAGGATCGCGACGCTCGAGAGCCCGAGCGAGATGAGCACGGTGCGGAACTGCAGCGACTGGCGCCACAGCCGCCCGATCTGTTGCGGCCAGCTGCGCCACGAGCGCCACTCGAAACGCCGAGCGCCGGCGCGGACGGCCATGGCTCAGGTGACGGCGCCGGCCCGGTAGCCGACTCCGCGCACGGTCATGACGATGCGGGGATTGTCCGGGTCGTGCTCGACCTTCGCGCGCAGCCGCTGCACGTGCACATTCACGAGACGGGTGTCTGCCTTGTAGTGGTAGCCCCAGACCTGCTCGAGCAGCATCTCGCGCGTGAACACCTGCTGCGGCTTGGATGCCAGAGCCAGGAGCAGATCGAACTCGAGCGGCGTGAGGTTGATGCGCTGGTCGCCCCGCCTGACCTCGTGGCCGGCGGCATCGACGACGAGGTCGCCGACGTGCAGTGATTCGGATGCCGCGGTGCTGGGTCGCAGCCGGGTGCGGATCCTGGCGACGAGTTCCTTCGGGTTGAACGGCTTGACGATGTAGTCGTCCGCTCCCGATTCGAGCCCCTTGACGACATCCGTCGTGTCGGACTTCGCGGTCAGCATGATGACGGGGGTTCCGGACTCCGCGCGGATCTGCGTGCACACCTCGATGCCGTCGCGGCCCGGCAGCATCAGGTCGAGCAGCACCAGGTCAGGCTTGTACTGCCGGAAGGCGTCGAGCGCGAGCGCTCCATCCGCGCAGAAGCTCGGTTCGAAGCCCTCGCTACGCAACACAATGCCGATCATCTCCGCCAGTGCGGTGTCGTCATCGACGACCAAAATCCGTGCGCTCATGATTCCGTTCCCGCTGGGGCCGCGTGCAGCAGAGCACGCGGCGGCATACTTTGGGACAACAGTAGTCGAGTCGTGCCCTCTTCGGCGCGATTCGCCGCGCGGCCACGGGCCCAGCGGGGGCACGATATGGCAGCATGGGTGGAATGACCGACGAGCAGAGCTGGCAGTCGCCATCGGGGGCGCGCCCGGTCGAGCCCGCGCCCGCTCCGCCCGCGCCCGCTCAGCCCCCATACGGGCAGGCCCCATATGGCCAAGCGCCATACGGGCAGGCCCCGTATGGGCAAGCGCCGTACGGTCAGGCCCCGTATGGACAGGCACCGTACGGTCAGGCACAGTCGGGGCAGACTCCCCTCGGCCAACAGCCGGCGTGGACGCCACCGCCCAAGCCGGGGCTCATCCCGCTGCGCCCGCTCAGCTTCGGAACCCTGCTCGGCGCCCCGTTCCAGGTGCTGCGCCGCAACCCCAAGGCCACATTCGGCAGCGCGCTGATCGTGCAATCCCTCTCCGTGCTCATCTCGCTGCTCGTTCTCGGGCCGACGACGTTCATCGCACTCGACCGCATTGAGAGCGCGAGCGCGGCCGAACGTGAGGCCGTGGAGGCCGGGAGCATCGCCGCCATCATCCTCGCCGCGCTGATCCCCGTCGTGTTCACCATCCTGGCGTCCGCGTTGCTCCAGGGCGTGATCGTGCTCGAGGTCGCCAGGGCGACCCTGGGTGAGAAGCTTCGCCTGCTCACGCTGTGGCGGACGGCCGCCCGCCGCCTCTGGCCGCTGCTCGGCTGGATGGGTCTGCTGATCCTCGGCTACGCCATCGGCATCGCCGCCGCGGTCGGCATCGTGATCCTGCTCGCCGTGCAGGGGCCGAGCTGGCTCGGCGCGACGATCGGCGTCGGCATCCTGCTCGGGCTGGGCCTGGTCGTCTTGTTCGTCTGGCTGACGGTGAAGACCTCGCTCGTTCCCTGCCTGATCGTGCTCGAGAAGCAGGGCGTCACCGCCGCGATCGGCCGTTCGTGGACGCTCACCGGCGGCTACTTCTGGAAGACATTCGGTGTGCAGTTCCTCGTCGCCTTCATCGTGAACGCGGTGAGCCAGATCGTGACGCTGCCGGTCTCGCTGGTCTACGGCTTCGCGGCGACGTTCATCGACCCGAACAATGTGCTCGGCACCGTCGGCCCCGCGATCGCCTCCTATCTCCTGCTCATGCTCGTCACGCTCATCATCGGCTCCATCGCCATCGTCGCCCAGTCGGCGACGGTCGCGCTGATCTACATCGATCTGCGCATGCGCAAGGAGGGTCTCGACCTTGAGCTGATGCGCTTCGTCGAGGCGCGCGAACTGGGCGATTCCGAGGCCCAGGACCCCTACCTGCTGCCGCGCGGCACCGCCGCAGCCGCATGACGGGCGGCCTCTGGGCCGTCGTCACGGCGATCCCCCTCGACCCGGATGCCGAGGAAGCCCGTCGTCTGTTGCGCGAGGAGCTCGCCAAGCCGCCGTACCGGGCGGCCGAACCGAGCTGGTTCGATCTGGCCTCCAAGGCGTTCTTCGACTGGTTGGCGTCGCTGTTCTCCGGCGCGGACGGCGCAGGCGGCGGCTGGTTGCCCCTCGTCGCGACCGTGATCGTCGTCGGCATCCTCATCACCGCGCTGCTGATCTGGGGAGTGCCGCGCCTGAACCGGCGGAGGAAGCCCACCGCGATGCTGTTCGGCGAGCACGACGGGCGCAGCGCAGAGCAGATGCGTTCCGCCGCGAGCGCCGCAGCGGCATCCGGCGACTGGCCTCTCGCGATCGCCGAACAGTTCCG
>JBEVGZ010000072.1:0-5699 GCA_040511515.1 Microterricola sp. | reverse complement strand
GCGGTCGCCAGCTCCTCGACGAGGCCCATCGCCTGAATCTGCGGGTCGTCGAAGAGGTCGCCGATGGTGTTGAGCGCGCCGTGCGGAATGTCGTGCTCGGCCAGTTTGGCCAGCCAGTGTGCCCGCGGCATCCGGGCGGCCTCGGCCTTCAGCACGGTGTCGAGTTCGTCGTAGTTGGCGACGCGCCCCTCGCGGCTGGAGAAGCGGGGGTCATCGGCCAGGTCTTCGCGGCCGAGCACGGTGAGCAGGCCGCGCCAGAATTTCTCTGGCACCGACATGTGCACGACGAAGGCGTGCCCGTCACGGCCGACGAGGGCGTAGGCCTGCGCACGGCGCGGGCGGCTGTCTGGCCCCGTCGTGCCGCCGGTCTGCAAGAACGTCGAGGCCGACTCGGTGAGAAAGTCGATGAGCGAACCCACCATCGACACCTCGACGTGCTGGCCGACGCCATCGTTGTTCCGGGCGTGCAGCGCGGCGAGGATGCCCTGCGTTGCCGACATGCCGGAGAGCAGATCGGAGAAGGCCGGGCCGAGCGGGCGGACCGTGTCGGCCGGAACGATCTGGCTGTACATGCCGCCGACCGCCGAGATGACCGTGTCGTAGCTGGGGCGGGCCGCGAGCGGGCCGACCGGGCCGAAACCGGTGATCGAGCAGGTGATGATGCCGGGGTTGATCGCGGATGCCGCGGCCGGCCCGAACCCGAGACGATCGGCGACACCGGGGCGGAAGTTGTCGAGCAGCACATCGGCGCCGGCGATGAGCGTGAGCAGAGCGGCGAGCCCCTCCTCGCTCTTCAGGTCGAGGGTGACGCCGCGCTTGTTGCGGTTGTAGGCGGCGAACTGCGGGCTGTAACCGCCCGTGCCCTCCCAACGCCGCATCGGGTCGCCATCCGGCGCCTCGATCTTGATCACCTCGGCGCCGAGGTCGGCGAGCAGCTTGCTGGCGAACGGCCCGGCGATGTACTGGCCGAGCTCGATGACGCGCACGCCGGCGAGCGGCCCCGCCCCTGGCTGTGCACCGACGGGCGGCATTGTCGACTCTGCTGTCATATGTGCTGCTCCCTGCTTGTGAAGAGTAATGGGCGTTGGGGGCTCAACCGACATCGATGATCACCTTGCCCGGTGTGGCGCGCGCGCCGAAGTCGCGGTAGGCCCCGGAGATCGCCGACAGCGGCATCCGTTTAGCGATCTGCGGGGTGACCGTGCCGGAGCGCACGAGGCCGATGGCCTCGGCCACCTCGGCGAAGTCGGCGCTGGCCGTGCCGCTGATCCGCTTCCGCTTGAGATAGAAGTCTCTGGCGTCGATGCGGAGATCCGCGTCGACGGAGGCCGCACAGAAACCCAGGCGTCCGCCCCAGCCCAGGGCGGCGACGGCGACGGCCGTCACTCCGGCGTGGCCGGAGGCGTCGATCGCCACGTCGAAGCCGTTGGGCGCGACGGCGGCCAGCATGCCGGCCATGTCCTGCAGCGAGCCGTAGCTGAGGGTCCGGATGCCGGCGATGCCCAGTGGGCCGACGGACCGAGTCATGGCGACGACCTCTCCACCGAAGTGTGTGGCGAGCTCGGCTGCGGCGCGGCCGACGGCGCCGCTGGCGCCCGTGACAAGCACACGCTCCCCCGGCGCGATCCCGCCGGCCGCGCCGATGGTGTGCAGCGCGATCGGAACGCTGTGCACCGCGGCCGTGGCCAGCGCGAAGTCGAGGTCGCCGATGGCGAAGGCGTTGCCGCTCGGAACACTCACGAGCTCGGCCGCACCACCGTTGCGGTGTACGCCGACGATGGTTTGCCGCGGACAGTCGCCCTCGTTGCCGCGGGCGCAGCGGGCGCATTCCCCGCAGGGAATGTTCGGCTTGACGACGACACGTTCGCCGACACGGTCGCCGAGGACGGCCGCGCCCTGGCCGATGATGACACCGGCCGGGTCGATGCCGAGGGTGCGCGGCAACTGGGCGGCAGCGCCAGGGCCTATTCCGGCGATCACGTTCAGGTCGAGCTGATTCACACCGACGGTGGAGACCCGCACCAGCACGTCGTCGGGTGCGAGGCTCGGCGGAGCGCTCGTTCCGACGGTCAGGCCCTCTAGACCGTTCTGGTGCAGTTGTGCAGCGAGCATCGGTTCCTCCGTGTGCTGATGATGATAGATCTGGGGTGTGCGGGCCGACCCGGGGAAGACCGGCCCGCACACGCTGGAACTGCTAGCCCTCGAGCGCGGCCTGGGCCCGCTGCAGGTTGACATCGTCGACGTAGCTGTTCCATTCCGGAACCTCCATGCCGAAAGCGGCCAGTGCCTCTTCGAAGCTGTCCTGGTTCATCAGCATGTTCTCGTCGTACAACAGTGGACCGTAGGCGTAGATCGCAGGGTCACGCTCGGCATCCGTGACGGTGAAATCCTTGCTCTCCATCAGCGTCTGCACGTACTCCTGCTGCGAGAGGTCCTTGTAGACCTCGATGCCCTTCGTGGTGGCGCGGATGAATCGCGCAAGGGTGTTGGGGTTCTCAGCCGCCCACGTCTCCGATGTCGCCAGGGAGTCGTTGGGCCACTCCATCATCTCGTTGAGCACGAAGTGCCCTCCAGCCTCCTCGATGATGGGGATGTGGCGCGGGAACAGCGGGGTGAGCTTCACCTGATCTGCGACGAAGTTCTCGACCCAGGCGTTCGAGAATCCGGGCGGGAAGACGGCCTGGTAGCCGACGCCATCCAGATCGAAGCCGGCCTTGGCGAGCTCGTTCAGTCGCACGTCGATGATCGGCGTGCCCGGGGCGTCACCGAGGATCACCTGCTTGCCCTCGAGGTCTGCCGGCTCCTTCACATCGGCCGAGGCGGCCAGCAGGAAGGGTTCGCGGGCACGGTAGCCGGCCACGATCTTCAGCCCTGTTCCGGCGACGGCCGCGTCGATCAGGTCGATCGAATTGTCGACACCGAGGTCGAGACTGCCGCCGACGAGGCCCTCGCGGATGTTGTCGGCGTCGATGATCGAGATCGTCAGGCCTTCTTCCTCGTAGTAGCCCTTGTCGATCGCGATGTGCACGGGGGCCTGGCTGTCGACATTGGGGGCCGACAGTGCGATCGTGAGTTCGGTCTTCTCGGCTGCACCGATGGGAGTGTCAACCGTGACGGCGCTGTCGCCGGCACCTCCCCCGGCGGCTGGTGCGCTGCATCCGGCAAGCGCTAACACGCTCACAAGAGCAGCTGCGGTGATGCTCTTTCTCATGGTGCCTACTTCCTTAGTGGTCATACTGCATTCGGGTGGAACGTCCTCGCGGATACGGGGTCGGTGGGGGCGGCGGTCCTAGCTGCGTGCAACGCCCTCGAGATACCAGGGGGCCACGGCCCGCCGGAGCGCGTTGATCAACGCCATGCCGATGAGCGCGATGATCACGAGCATGATCGTGATGCCGATGGCGGCAGCCAGATCGAGGTCGCCAGCCTTGCGGCGAATGAGGAAGCCGAGGCCCTCACTGCCGCCGATGAACTCACCGACGACGATGCCGATCATCGAGCGGGCGACGCCCATGCGGAGCCCGGTGAGGATCAGCGGCAGCGCCGCCCAGAGCTGCACCTTGAAGAAGATCTGCGCGCGGTTGGCTCCGTACACGCGTGCGGCCTTGATCACCGATGGGTCGACTCCGCGGATGCCGTCCATCGTGCTGATCGCCACCGGGAAGAACGCCATCAGGAAGATGATGAGGATCTTCGGCCCATTTCCGAAGCCCAGCCACAGCACGAGCAGCGGTTGGAAGGCGATGCGCGGCGTCGCGTAGAGGGTCCAGAACGGGCCACCGACGATGTCGTAGAACAGCTTGGACGACCCGAGCAGCAGGCCGGTGAAGACACCGAGGATGGCGGCCAGGAGGAAGCCGATCAGCGCGTTGGTCGCGCTGTACGCCGCGCTGCTCCAGAGCACGCCGCTCTCCGACATCCCGACCAGTGCGGCCCAGACCTCGCTGGGCGGCGGCATGAAGACCGGGTTCCAGAACTCGACGACGCCCTGCAGGTACTGCCACACCAGCAGCACGAGCAGGATCTCGGCCGCGATGGCCCAGTGCCAGCGGCTGGCGATCCAGAACGACTGCAGCGCGCTGAGCTGGGGGGCTGCAGCGAGAACGGGTGATGATGCGCTCATCGTGCGGTCACCTCTCTCCACTTTCCTGCACGCTTCTCGAAGGTGTCCGCGATCCAGACCAGCAGCACGGAGACGAGAATGAAGAACACGATCGCCGAGAACGCCTGATTCGTGCGGAACCTGGCCAACGAGGTCACGATCAACGAACCCATCCCGTTCGGAGAGCTCACCATCTCGCCGATCAACAGACCGATCAGGCTGGTGGGGATCGCCAGACGGATGCCGCCGACGATGTACGGCGCTGTCCAGGGCAGGCGCACCGTGAGGTACGCCTGCCATTTGCTCGCACCGTAGACCGTCGCCGCGCGCAGCAGCGAGGGGTTCACTCCGCTCACACCGGCGACGGTGTTCAGCGAAATGGGGATCGCCGTGCTGAGGAACACCAGCACGATGTTGGGGGTCATGCCGAATCCGAACCAGACGCCGATGATGGGCTGGATGGCCACCAACGGCGTCGCCCAGGCCGCCCACATCAGCGGCATCACGAGCTTGTATGCGACGTGCATGCTGCCGACGATGAGACCGATGGCGATCCCGGCGATGATGCCCACGGTGAAGCCGATCACCCAGGTGATCGCGCTGTATGCCATGTTCGACCAGAGCAGACCGGCATCCGCCAGCTGTCCGAAGCCGAGCACGACGTCGATCGGAGCGGGCAGGAACACCCGGTTGACCAGTTCGAGGTTGACGACGGCGATGTGCCAGATCGCGATGATCACAACGAAGTCGAGGATCGTGAAGATGAGCCCTCGGCGTCGCAGGAGGCCGGGCCAGCCACCGGTGCGGATGGTACGGACGGTCTGGATCACCCCCGTTTCCACGGTCTGCGTTGTCATACTCGCGCTCGCACAGCGTCGGTCGCCTCGTGCTCGAGGGCACTCCACAGGTGGTCGCGGAGCTCGAGATAGCGAGGATCGCTCTGCGCTCCTCTCTCGCTCCGCGGCCGGGCCATCTGAGTCTCGTGGATCTCGAGGATGGAACCCGGGTGGCTCTTGAACACGACCACGCGATCGCCGAGAAGGATCGCTTCTTCGATCGAGTGGGTGATGAACACCACCGTCTTGCCCGTGCCGGCGATGAGCTTCTCGAGCTCGGCGCGCATCACCTCGCGGGTGAGTGCGTCCACGGCACCGAGCGGCTCATCCATCAACAGGATCCGCGGTTCGGCCACGAGGGCACGGGCCAATCCGACGCGCTGCTGCATTCCGCCGGAGAGCTCGCGCGGGTAAGAACGCTCAAAGCCCTTCAGCCCCACCAACTCGATGGCATCCTGAACCTTCTGCTTGGTCTCGACCCCGCGGAACTTGCTCTGCATCTCCAGGCCGAAACGCACGTTGTCGAACACCGTGCGCCAGGGCAGCAGCGCGTAGTCCTGGAAGACGACTGCGCGATCCGGGCTCGGGCCGGTCACCCGTTGACCGTCGACGAGCACCTCGCCCTCCGTGGCCTTGACCAGACCCGCGATCACGTTCATCACGGTGGTCTTGCCGCAGCCGCTCGGACCGAGCACGGTCACGAACTCGCCCCGGTTGATGGTCAGGTTGACATCCTCAACGGCGGTCAGGGTCTCGCCCGT
>JBEVGZ010000071.1:0-6431 GCA_040511515.1 Microterricola sp. | reverse complement strand
GCCTGCGCGCGCGAGCCGGAGGCCTGGGCCTCCGCGACGAGGCGCTGAATGCCGGCGAGCGCCGTGGCATCACCGACGGCGGTCACCCGCACCCGGAGTGCGCTGTCGGTTGCGACGGTCCCGGCCACGACCGTGTCGCCGAGGCTGCGCGGCACGGCCGCGGACTCCCCCGTGATCATCGACTCGTCGACCTCGGCCGCCCCGTCGACGATCACGCCGTCGGCCGGCACGCGCGCGCCGGAGCGCACGAGCACGACGTCGCCGGTGGCGAGCTCGGCGATCGAGACCTCGCTGATCGCGTCGCCGGTGACGGGGCCGTCAGCGCCTGCGCCATCCACCCGTTCGGCGGTGTCGGGCAACAGGGCCGCGAGTGCGTCGAGTGCACCGGATGCCGCGCCAAGCGCCCGCATCTCGATCCAGTGCCCGAGCAGCATGATCACGATGAGCAGCGCGAGCTCCCACCAGAAGTCGAGCTCGAGGCCCAGGCCCAGGCTCGTCGCCCAGGAGGCGATGAAGGCGACGGAGATGGCCATCGCAATCAGGGTCATCATGCCGGGCTGCCTGGAGCGCAGCTCGCGCACCGCGCCCTGCAGGAACGGCATGCCGCCGTAGAAGAAGATCACGGTGCCGAGCACGGGGGCTATCCAGGTGGAGCCGGGGAACTCGGGCAGGTGGTAGCCGAGTAGGTGCGCGACCATCGGGCTGAAGAAGACGACCGGGATGGAGAGCACGAGGCTCCACCAGAACTTGTCGCGGAACATCGCGACGCTGTGGCCGGCGTGCTCGCCGTGGCTGTGCACGGCGTGGTCGTCCGTGTCGTGGCCCGGGTGCTCGTCGTGCGTGGCGCGCTCGTGCGATCCCGTCTCGTGCCCCGTCATGTCGTGGCCCGCGTGGCCGGCGTGGCCCGCGTGCGTGTCGTGCGCGTCATCCGCCCCGTGTTGCGTCTCGTTCTGCATGCCGCATTCCCTCCGTCAGACACTCCAACCATATACCCCATAGGGGTATTCCCGGCATGCCTCTGCGTCAGCTTCCGCCCTCTGCACCAGCCCGGGTCGGCCCGGCCCCGCGCCGGAGGCGGCAGAGGAGCACCGCGCGATCTACGACGCCATCCGCAGCGGAAATGAGACCGCCGCGGCTGAGCTCATGCGATCCCACATCGAGCCGGCGCGGCAGCGCACGCTCGCCGGCGCGCAGAAAAGCCGCGCTGTCGGCCCACAACGCCGAGAAGCGGTGCGGGCCGACAACGCGGCTGGTGTTGCGCTGCTACTTTCCGGCGAAGACGCCGTTCCGGCGCTTCGCAGTCGCGTCTGCGGTAGTCCGCAGTCGAGCCGGCTTCTGTCCGGTGGCGGCGCTCAGCGCCACGGGAGCGGGCGCCGCAGCGTCTCGTCGATCATCTCGAGGACTCCGTTGAAGTCCATGTCGAAGATCACGCGGTGCTGGGGGCGGGTCTCGCCCTTCTCCGGGTGCACGCCGGCGAGGAATCGCTCGCCCGTCGCCGGGTCCTCGAAGGTCTGCAGCGGACGCTGAACGGCGCCGGCGACCAGATCGGGGCGAAGCAGCGTCGCCACCGCGAGGCTGTCGTTGATGCCCATGACGCGTGCGTCATCCCGGCCATAGGAGCGGGAGTAGAAGCTGGCATAGTCGTGGCTGATCGCGGTGATCAGCTCGGCCGGAGCGTAGCCGGTCGACGCGGCGATGTCGAGGAAGAAGTTCTCGGGCACGAGCGCCTGACGCGTCACGTACGGTCCACACCAGGTCACGTTGCCCGGACGGCTCGCCACCTCCTGTGCCGCATCGATGTCGAAGGAGACGTTGGGGTCGCGGGAGACGCGGAATCGGCGATCGGCCCACGGCTCGGTGTCGTTGTAGAGCGCCGGCCCGAGGGTGCCGACGATCGTCACGCTCTTCAGGCGCTCCAGCAGCAGCGGGTCAGTCTGGAGAGCCGTGGCCAGGTTGGTCTGCGGGCCCAGGGCGAGGTAGTCGATCTCGCCCTCGTGCTCGTTGACGAGGTCGAGCAGCACCTGGATGCCGTTCGGCTCGGTGGGCACCGAGGTGGCCGGGCGGAGACCGGTGTTGCCGAAGCCGTCGTCGCCGTGCACGCCGGAGGACAGCTTCAGCTCCTGCTTCAGCGGCACATCGCAGCCCCGGTAGACCGGGACGTCCTGGCGCCCGCAGGTGTCAAGAACGTAGCGCGCGTTGTCGGCCGCGCGATCGCCGTGGCAGTTGCCGAAGACGCTCAGCACGGCCAGGATCTCGACGTCCGGGTCGGCCGCCAGGAGCATCAGTGCCAGTGCGTCATCCACACCGGTGTCGGTGTCCACTACAACTTTTCTCTTCATGACATTCCTTTGTTCTCTGTTCGCGCGTCGTTCTGTCGCGCGGATTCCACGTCTGTCGGCCGCCGCGGTGATGCGTGACGACCGGGGTGTTCTCAGGGGGCGCTCAGCCCGACAGCCGCGAACGCCTCGCTCGCGCGGGCGCTCGTCAGGTAGGACGCGAATGCGCCGGCCGCCTCGGGGGCACCGGCCCGCACGCCGATCGCGAATCGAGCATAGGACTGCAGCTCGTGTGGGATCGGTTCGACGATGTGGGGGCCGGCAACCGAGCGCAGCTCGCTGACCTGCTGGATGGCGACATCCGCCCGCCCGTCGACGACGGCCTCAGCGGTCAGCCCAGCGGTGAACCGGACAGCACGCTCGTCGAGGCGCTCGAGCAGCTCGCGCTCGCGCATCACCTCCGCGAAGTGCAGCCCGCTCGCGCCGGAGAGCGAGTACGCGACCGCCCTGGCGCCGAGCAGGTAGTCCAGGAACGCCTGCGCAGAGCCGTCAACGGGGCCCGGCGCCTCCGGCAGCCGCGCGAATCCGACCGCGGAGACCGCGATCTCGGAAACGGCGTCGCCGTCGAGGATGCCCTGATCGGCGAGGCCCCGCACCGAGCCGGCGACACCGAGGACCATGTCGGGACGCTCGCCGGCGCCGATGCGCTCCAGCAGCACCGAGGTCGGCTCGAAGGTCACCGCGACCCGGCTGCCGCTGGCGGCCTCGAATTCGGGGATGAGCGATTCGACGAGCGGTTGCTGAACGACGAGTCCGCTGTAGAGGGTGATCATGCGGGAGGGGTCCTTTCGGAGGAGGTGCGTGACGTCAGCGCGGCCAGTCGCTCCGCGGTGAGGGGGGCGGTGGGGTGCCCCGAGGTGATGAAGTACACCTGGGCGGTGTGTTCGAGCTCTTCGAGCGCGTCGAGCGCGGAGTCGAGGTCGACACCGGCGACGACGGGCCCGTGGTTGCGCAGAAGGAGCGCGTGGCCGGCACGAGCGGCGTCCTCGACGGCGGCCGTGGCGGCCGGGTCCCCCGGCGCGAAGTACGGCAGCAGCCGCAGCTCGCCGACCCGCATGCCGTAGTACGCCGTCAGCGGCGGGAGCGGGCGCATCTCATCCAGCCCGTCCAGGCACGACAGCGCGGCCGAGTAGAGGGAATGGGTGTGCACGACGGCGTTCAGATCTGGACGCACCCGCAGCATCGCGACGTGCAGGAACGCTTCCTTCGTCGGCTTCGGGCCGCTCAGGTGGCGTCCGGCGGCATCCAGAACAGACAATGCGCCCGCCTCGACCTCACCGAGGTTCACCCCGGTCGGCGTGACCAGGATGTGCGCGCCATCGCGGATCGCCAGGTTGCCGGTGCGGCCGTGCGTGAGCCCGCGTCGATGGATCGACCGCGCGACGCGCTCGATCTGCGCCGCAGCGTCTTCGGCGCTCATCGCGTCTCCCCGCTCCGTGCCACGTCGACGAACAGATCGGGGTCGCCGAAGTTCCCCGACTTCAAGACGAGGTGCAGGTCGCGGTCGGCGTCGTGGATCCAGGGCGCACCGAGCGCCGCTTCCTCGCCGACGACGGCGGTCCGCGTTCCGAGCGCCTTGACGACCTCGCCGGAGGTCTCGCCACCGGCGATCAGCATCCGGCGCAGGCCGCGTTCGGCCAACTGGGTCGCGATGAGGCCGGCGGTCTGCTCGTACAGCGCGCCGAGATCGGGGATCCGGGCGTCCCGCTCCTCGGCGGGGCTGGAGGAGTAGATCAGCGCCGAGGCGTCAGCCGGTCGCTCGTCCCACCATGCCAGCGCGCTCTCGGCCAGCTCGGACGCCGACTCCCCCGGCTCGGCGACGAGCTGGAAGGCGGCGCCGCCGCTCTCGCGGAAGCGGGCGATCTGTTCGAGGGTGCGGCGCGAGCAGCTGCCGGCGAGGATCGCCGTCCGGCCGCGCGGTGGGCCGGCGACGACGCGGTCCGAAGCCCGGCGGCGCAGCGCGAGCGCACCGATCAGCCCGGCGGAGCCGGCGACGAGCACGTCGTCATCCACGGCCTCGGCGATGACCGCGAGATCGGCCTCGATGACGGCATCGACCACGAGATGCGCGATACCGGATTCCGCGGCGGCGGCGATGCCGGCGCGAACCGACTCCGCGCCGTCGCGTACCGTCTCCAGCGGGAGCATGCCGACTTTCCCGCTCAGCTGGGGGGCGAGCAGTCGCGGCACCGAGGAGTCGAGCATGGGGGTGACCGGGTGCTCGCGCATGTGGGTCTCGTGCAGCAGGGCGTCGCCGACGAAGAGGTGTCCGCGGTAGACCGTTCGGCCGTGCAGTGGCGCGGCGGGGGTCGTCACGACGATGCCGGCGCCGAGCGCGGCAGCGAGCGCCTCGGTCACCGGGCCGATGTTGCCCTCTGCGGTCGAGTCGAACGTCGAGCAGTACTTCAGGTAGAAGCGGTCGGCGCCCAGTCGCTGGAGTGCCGCGAGCGCGGCGAGGCTCTGTGCGACGGCATCCTGCACCGGGATCGACCTGGTCTTCAGCCCGATCACGATGGCGTCGGCGTCGCCGGCACCCTCGCCGATATCGGCGGTCAACGAGAGCAGGGTCCGCAGTCCGGAGCGGCTGAGGGCCGCCGCGACATCGGTCGCGCCGGTGACGTCATCGGCGATGACCCCGATCATCGACGGCGCCCGTCGATGTCGGCCGCCAGTCGGGCAGCGGCGGCACGCGGGCCGTCGAGCGCCGGAACCGCGAAACGCTCGGCGAGAGCGGCGGCGGCGGGTGCCAGCGAGAACTGGGCGAGCAGGATCAGCTCGTAGTCGGCCTCGGCGGTCGCGACGGCATCCACGAGCACCTCGGCGAGACGCTCGGCCGAGAGGGGCTTCGACGCGGCCGGGACGACGAGCGCCCGGATCTCCGTCGTGACGCCGGCCGACTCGAAGGCGGCCGCGAGACGCGTGGAGCTGTCTGCAGCTGCCGACTCCAGCGAGGCGACGAGCAGCACGCGCGCGGGGCGGTGTGCAACGGCCTCGGCGAAGAGGGGCCCGTCGGCCGACAGCACGGCGACACCGTCGGCGGCGGCGTCGCGGACGTCGGCACGTGCGCCGTACTGTGAGCAGGTCAGCAGCACGCCGTCGGCTCCCCCGGCGAGCGCCAGCTCAATGAGCTGGTCCATCCGCGCGGCCAGCGGCGCACTGATGCCGCCCTCGAGCTGGGCGTCGGCGAGCAGGCGGTCATCGAGCAGATTCCAGACGGTCCCGTTGGGGAATGCCTCGCTCATCGCTGCCGCCGCCGGGCCGATCGCCAACGGCGTTGCGCTGATGAGTGCGATTCGTGCGTCGCTCATGCGCTGATCCTCTCTGTCCAGGTCAGGCCATCGTGGGTGCCGGCGACGGGTCCGTACTCGCAGCCGATCCAGCCCGCGTAGCCGCTGGCTGCGATGCGGGCGATGACCCGTTCGTAGGCGATCTCCCCCGTGCCCGGTTCGCCCCTTCCGGGGTTGTCGGCGATCTGAACGTGGCCGACGAGCGGGGCGAGGCGCTCGAAGCGCTCGATCACATTCCCGCGATCCACCTGGGCGTGGTAGACGTCGAAGAGCACGCCGACCGTGCTGGGATCGACCGCTTCGGCGACCGCGGCGGCCGTTTCCATCGACGCCAGGCCGTAGCGCGGCTGATCCCGCTTGTTGATGGCCTCGAGCACGATGCGGATGCCGGCACTGCGCGCCTGCTCCGCCGCCCAGCCGATGTTCGCAACGTAGCCGGCGAAGGCGAGCTCGGGGTCGGCGTCGGCCGGGCGCAGTCCGGCCATCACGTGGATCACCGGTGTGCCGAGGACGGTCGCGTACTCGAGCGCGGAGAGCACGCCGGCGCGGAACTCGTCGCGCGCGCCGGGCACGAAGGCCGAGCCCATGACGGTTGCAGAGCCGGCCGGCCCTGCCGGCGTGTTGATAAGCACCTGCTCGAGGCCTGCCTGGTCGAGCATCCGGCGGATCGCATCGGCTGGCAGCTCGTATGGCGAGGCGAACTCAACCCCGGTGAACCCCGAGGCTGCGGCCGCGTCGAAGCGCTGCTCGAACGGCACCTCCGTGTACATCCACTTGAGGTTCGCTGCGAGCCGGACGGGCCCTGCGG
>JBEVGZ010000070.1:0-16324 GCA_040511515.1 Microterricola sp. | reverse complement strand
GCTCGCGTACTTCCCCGCGGCCACCACGAGGCCGGCGAAGAGCCGTCGGTCCTCCGCGTTCTCCTCCGGATGCCACTGCACGGCCACCCCGAATGGAACGCTCGGCAGTTCGACCGCCTCGATCACGCCGTCGTCCGTCCGCGCGCTCACCAGGAGGCCATCGGCCACCCGGTCGAGAGCCTGGTGGTGGTAGACGTGCACGTCGAGGCCGTCGCCGAGCATGGCAGAAAGGGCGGTGCCAGCCGCGATGCTCACGGACTCGCTGCCGAACTCGGCCGGTGCCGGCTGATACTTCTCGCTGCCGACGACATCGGGCAGGTGCTGGTGCAGGGTGCCGCCGAGCGCGACGTTGAGCATCTGTGCGCCCCGGCAGATGCCGAGGAACGGCAGCTCGGCATCGATGGCCGCGGTCAGCAGCGCGTCCTCCCACTCGTCACGGTCAGTGCGCGGCGCCCCGGTCTTGGCGTGTGGCTGCTGGCCGTAACGAGCGGGGTCGACATCGGCACCGCCGGAGACGATGAGCCCGTCGAGAGAGTCGAGCAGGCGGCGCGCCGCGGCTTGGCTCACGGGCTGCGGCGGCAGCAGAACGGCAATGCCGCCGGCGTCCGTCACCGCATCGATGTAGACCTTGGGCAGGAACGACGCCCGCACATCCCAGACACCGGTCTGCGACTGCTCCAGGTAGGTGGTGATGCCGATCACCGGAGCGGCGGTGAGTCGCTCAGAATCGCTCGAAGCCACGGATGCGCTCCCAGTCGGTGACGGCCGCGTCGTAGGCAGAGAGCTCGACGGCTGCATTGTTGAGGTAGTGCTCGACGACCTCGTCGCCGAACGCCGCACGGGCGATCGCCGACTCGGAGAACAGGGCGGCGGCCTCGCGCAGGCTGCTCGGCACGCGCTCGGCGTCGCCGGTGTACGCGTTGCCGACGAAGACGTCCTCGAGCTCGAGCTCGTTCTCGATGCCGTGCAGGCCGGCTGCGATGAGTGCGGCGACGGCCAGGTACTGGTTGACGTCGCCACCGGGAACGCGGTTCTCGACACGCATGCCGTGGCCGCGGCCGACCACGCGGAGCGAGCAGGTGCGGTTGTCGATGCCCCACGCGACGGCGGTCGGGGCGAAGCTGCCGTCGACGAAACGCTTGTACGAGTTGATGTTCGGGGCGAAGAACAGCGTGAGTTCGCGCATCGCGGCGAGCTGGCCCGCCATGAAGTGACGGAACATCTTCGACATCCCGTGCTCATCCTCAGCGTCGGCGAAGACGGCTGAGCCGTCCTCTCCGCGCAGCGAGATGTGGATGTGGCAGCTGTTGCCCTCGCGCTCGTTGAACTTCGCCATGAAGGTCAGGCTCTTGCCGTGCGCGTCGGCGATCTCCTTCGCACCGTTCTTGTAGATCGAGTGGTTGTCGCAGGTGGCCAGGGCGTGCGCATAGCGGAAGGCGATCTCCTGCTGGCCGAGGTTGCACTCGCCCTTCACGCCCTCCGAGTACATGCCGGCGGCATCCATCGAGTTGCGGATGTCGCGCAACAGCGGCTCCATCCGGGTCGATGCAAGCAGCGCATAGTCGATGTTGTAGTCGGATGCCGGGGTCAGCTCGCGGTAGCCCTTGGCCCAGGCCTGGCGATAGCTGTCGTCGAAGACGATGAACTCGAGCTCCGTGCCGACGAAGGGCACGAGCCCCCGCTCGCTGAGGCGCTCGAGCTGGGCCTTCAGGATCTGGCGGGGCGATGCGACGACAGGGCTGTGGTCGAGCCACTGCAGATCGGCGGTCACCATGGCGGTCGCCGGCAGCCACGGCACCATGCGCAGGGTGTCGAAGTCGGGGATCATCGCCATGTCGCCGTAGCCGCGTTCCCAGCCGGACATTGCGTACCCGTCGACCGTGTTCATCTCGACATCGACGGCGAGGAGGTAGTTGCAGCACTCGACACCGTGTTCTGCGGCATCCTCGACGAAGAGCCGGGCAGAGACCCGCTTGCCGACCAGCCGCCCTTGCATGTCGGTGAAGGCCACGATGACCGTGTCGATCTCGCCGACCCTGACCAGAGCGGTGAGCTCCTCGAGCGACAGATTTCCGGAGCGGGGGGTCATACGCATCTCCTCAGTGAGAGTGGACAGAACCGAGAATGGTTTGCTTGCCGACCATTACATCACAGGACCGTTCCGCATGGCGGGAGAATTTTGTGACCGTTTCGGAGAAGTGTCCGAAATTCTTTCTCCTAAAGGTATGTACGTCGAACCATTGCAGGCCCTATAGTCATGCCAGCAAGTCACCTGCCCAGCCGCCGGCCCCGTTTCTGCAGGGGCCGCACCCAGAGCGCGAAGGAAATGTGAATGTCCAAAGACACCTTGAATGTGTCGGGAGTCACCTATACGACTGCCGAAGCCGGCTATTTCGAGAAGCGTAAGCTCAGGCGCTCCGCCGGCGTCTGGGGGCTCTGGGGTCTCGCCGTCGCCGCGGTCATCTCCGGCGACTTCTCCGGCTGGAACTTCGGCATCGACTTCGCTGGTTTCGGCGGAATGCTCATCGCCTTCGCCGTACTGGTCGTCATGTATTACGGCCTCATCTTCTCCATCGGGGAGATGTCCTCCGCCATGCCGCACACCGGAGGCGCCTACTCCTTCTCCCGCGCGGCCATGGGCCCGTGGGGCGGCTTCGTCACCGGCCTGGCCGAGACGATCGAGTACGTGGCGACGACGGCGGTGATCGTCTACTTCTCGGCCGCATACGCCGACAGCATCACCTCGGAGCTGCTCGGATTCTCGATGCCCGCCTGGGTGTGGTGGATCGTCCTCTACGTCGCGTTCATCCTGCTGAACTCGGCGGGTGCCGCGATCTCCTTCCGCTTCGCGATCGTGGTCTCGATCATCTCGATCGGCATCCTGCTGGTGTTCTCGGTGATGGCGATGACCTCCGGTCTGTTCAGCGTCGACAAGCTCTTCGACATCGTTCCGGATCCCGGTCAGAGCTCCTTCCTGCCGCACGGTGTTCTGCCGATCCTGTTCGCCCTGCCGTTCGCCATGTGGTTCTTCCTCGGCATCGAGGAGCTGCCGCTCGCGGCAGAAGAGGCGCACAACCCGGTGCGCGACATCCCCCGCGCCGGCCTCTGGGCACGTGGGACGCTCATCGTGACCGGCCTCCTCGTGCTGTTCCTCAACACCGGAATCCTGGGTGCGGAGGTGACCGGAAAGGCGGGGGAGCCGCTACTCGACGGATTCCGGGCCATCGTCGGTGACGGCGTCGCCGCCGTCCTCGCACTCTTCGCGCTCGTCGGCCTGTTGGCCTCCCTGCAGGGCATCATGTTCGCTTACGGACGCAACATGTACTCGCTGTCCCGTGCCGGCTACTACCCGAAGTTCCTCTCGCTCACCGGCAAGCGGCAGACGCCATGGGTCGCTCTGCTGGCCGGCGGCATCATCGGCTTCGTCGCGCTCGTCATCGTCGACTCGGCGGGTGGATCGACCGGCGTCGCCGGCGCGATCGTCCTGAACATCGCCGTCTGGGGCGCCGTGCTGGCGTACCTGATGCAGATGACGGCCTTCGTCATCCTGCGCAAGAAGTTCCCGAACGCCAAGCGGCCGTACCTCAGCCCGTGGGGAGTGCCTGGCGCGGTCATCGCGGCGATCATCTCGGCCCTGATCTTCGTGGGCTTCCTGCTGAACCCGGCCTTCGGACCGGCGATCGTTGCGATCGTCGTCGTCTATGCCGTCATGCTGGTCATCTTCGCGGTGTGGGGGCGCAAGCGCCTCGTGCTCTCGCCGGAAGAGGAGTACGCCGTCTCCGGCGGACTGCACGGCGACCCGGAGACCGAGGGCTATGGGGGAGCGGTCGAGGAGGAGCTGCTCGCCGCGGATGGGATCGATGGCGCCGGAATCGACGACGTCGACGGCGTTGGCCTCGACGAGGTCGCGGGACCTCGCCCCTAACGCGGAACGACGCGCACCATGGACCGGTGGGGTCTTCGCTACGGCGGAGGCCCCACCGGCCATTCCGGGGGATATCCCCATAGTTGCCTGAACGGAAGCTCCGTAACGTTATTGATGTGCTCGAAACGGGCACACACACCGCTTACAAAGGAGATCACTCATGTCCGCCACCATCCCCGTTGTTCCGTCGGCTCCCGCCGAGCCTGCGCCCACCGCGCCGGCAGCCGAGGGCACGAACAGCGGCCAGCCATTTGCGGCTCCCGCTCCGGCAGCCGAGCCGGTATCGGCGGCTGAGAAGCAGTGGATGAGCATCTCAAGCCTCGTGCTCGGCGTCGTCTCGATCGTCGCGGGCTGGACCTTCTTCCTCCCCGTCGCCGGCCTCGTCTTCGGCATCCTTGCGCTCAAGCGGGAACCGAGCAGCCGCACCATGGCCATCTGGGGAGTCGTGCTGAACGGCGCCCTCCTCGCGGGCTCCGTGCTCATCGGCCTGGGCGCCCTGCTCTTCGGTCTCGTGATGCTTCCGTTCGCGTTCCTGCCCTTCGGCAGCTTCTGACCTCGAGGCGGCGCTGCCGCCGAACAACCGACCGCCGTGTGGCGCAACATGCACAGTGTTGCGCCATACGGCGTTTCTGCGCCGTTTTCTGCGGCCGGGTGCCCGGAATCGTGCATGGCTCTCGCGATAGGCTTGATGTGTAACTGAGAGCCGCAGGCTCGCACAACCTCGAGGCAATGGAGCCGTTCGTGTCGATTAGCACGCCCAGCAGCACGTCAACAACGTTCGCGGAGGGTGCCACTGGCATCGCTCGCGCGGCAACACAGGAAGAGCCACTCATGCAGGCAAGCCCCGGATTCCGCCTGGAGAGCGACTCGCTCGGAACCGTTGAGGTCCCAGAAGACGCGTACTGGGGTGTGCACACGAAGCGCGCACTCGACAACTTCCCCATCGCCAAGCGACCCATCTCGGTCTACCCCGACCTCGTGCGTGCCCTCGCCCAGGTGAAGCAGGCCTGTGCCCGTGCCAACGTCGAGGTCGGCGCGCTCACCGAGGAGAAGGGCCGTTGGATCGACGCGGCCTGCACGCGGATCATCCAGGGTGCCCGGCACGAGGAGTTCGTCGTCGGTGTCATCCAGGGCGGGGCGGGAACCTCGACCAACATGAACGCCAACGAGGTCATCACCAACCTCGCGCTCGAGCTCGCCGGCTACGAGAAGGGGCGCTACGACATCCTGCACCCCATCGATGACGTCAACCGCAGCCAGTCGACCAACGACACCTACCCGACCGCCATCAAGGTCGGCCTCGCCTTCTCGCTGCGCCACCTGCTGGCCGAGCTCCGCCTGCTGCAGGACTCGTTCGCGAAGAAGGGCGTCGAGTTCCACAACATCCTCAAGGTCGGCCGCACCCAGCTGCAGGATGCCGTGCCGATGACGCTCGGCCAGGAGTTCCACGGCTACGCGACGACGCTGGGCGAGGACTACGACCGTCTCACCGAGACGCTCTGGCTGCTCGCCGAGGTCAACCTGGGCGCGACCGCCATCGGAACCGGCATCACGGCCGACCCCGGCTACGCCGCCGCCGCCGTTCGCCACCTCAGCGAGATCACGGGCCTCAACATCGAGAGCGCCCCCGACCTGATCGAGTCGACGAGCGACGCCGGCGCCTTCATGTCGTTCAGCGGCTCGCTCAAGCGCAGCGCCATCAAGCTCTCCAAGATCTGCAACGACCTGCGCCTGCTCTCCTCCGGCCCGCAGGCCGGATTCGGCGAGATCAACCTGCCACCCATGCAGGCAGGCTCGAGCATCATGCCGGGCAAGGTCAACCCGGTCATTCCCGAGGCCGTCTCGCAGGTCGCCTACGCGATCGCGGGCAACGACGTCACCGTCACCATGGCGGCCGAGGCCGGGCAGCTGCAGCTGAACGCCTTCGAGCCCGTGATCGCGCACTCCCTGTTCCAGGGTCTCGCGTGGATGACGCAGGCCTGCTGGACGCTGCGCGTGAACTGCGTCGACGGCATCACCGCCAACGAGGACCGGCTCGAGGCGATGGTCGCATCCAGCGTCGGTGTGATCACCGCCCTCATCCCGTTCATCGGGTACACCGAGGCAGCGAAGATCGCCAAGGTCGCGCTCAGCACCGGCCACCCGGTCGCCGACCTCGTCGTCGCTGCAGGCCTGATGACCCGCGACGAGGTGACGGAGCAGCTGCAGCCGAGCAAGCTCTCCGGCATGGATGCCGCCGCCACCGTCGCGGTGACCGATCTGCAGGGCGAGCCCTCCGAGTAACCCGGATCGATGAGAAAGGCTCGGCCAGCGGGAAACCGCGGGCCGAGCCTTTCTCGTTGACCGAGTAGCGAGGGACGAGCGCCGCTTCCGTGGGGCCTGTGCCCCGACCGGGTCAGATGACGCGGCAGTGCGTTGTCAGGTAGCCGATGCCGCCGATCGAGACGGTGACGGTCGATCCGTCGCGGAGGAAGACCGGAGGGGTGCGCGAGTAGCCGGCGCCGCCGGGGCTGCCGGTCGAGATCAGCGTGCCGGCCGGAATCGTCGCCGAGCGCGAGAGATAGGCGATGATCTCGGCGACCGTGCGCACCATCTCACCGCTCGAGGCATCCTGCAGGATGCGACCGTCGACGTTTGTCGTCAGCCAGAGGTCCTGCGGGTCAGGCACCTCGTCGGCGGTGACGACGACGGGCCCGGTCGGGGTGAAGCCGTCGAAGGATTTGCACCGGGACCACTGGGCCTCGCTGAACTGCAGATCACGCGCCGTGATGTCGTTGACGACGGTGTAGCCCCAGACGTAGTCGAGGGCGTCACGGACCGAGACGTTGTGGGCGGGCTTGCCAATGATCACGCCGAGCTCTGCCTCGTAGTCGACCTGTTGGGTGATGTCACCTGGCCAGGTGGTCGTGGCCTCGTGAGCGGTGAGGGAGTTCGGCCAGAGCGAGAACACCGTCATGGAGCTTTCGCTGCGCAGCTTGAGCTCGCTCGCGTGTGCGGCGTAGTTGGCGCCGACCGCGAGGATGTGCGGGGGACGGAGCACGGCCGAGGCGTGGCGGAGCTCATCGATCGGGGTGAGCGAGACGCGTTGGGCGACGGCCTGATCGACGACGGCACGGACGTGGGCCAGGCCAGGCTCTCCGCGCTCGATCAGCTGCTGCAGATCGACGGGGGCTTCGTCCATCACCTCGTCGAGGAAGAGAGCGCCGCCGCCGATGGTGACCGCAAGACGCGGGGTGGACTGGCCTTCGACTCTGAGATGCGCAAACTTCACTTCTCTACGCTATCGGCCATCGGCGGATTTATCTTGTATCTATTCACCAGCAGATCCCGGAATACATTGCCTGATAAGCACAGATAGTCCGCGCATGAGATGCCGAAGCGTCGGGGCCGACGCGAATCGCGGCCCCGACGCTTCGAAAGACCGCACCAGCAGCGGTGACGGTTCCGCGGGCTTCCATGGACTGCGCTGCCGCCTTTCGCGACGTTGCGCGTCGCGCTACGCGATGGGGCGGAGGCGGAGGCCCTGCATGCCGCCGTCGACGGCGATCGAGGTGCCCGTCGTCGAGCCGGCGAGCGGGCTCGCGAGGTACGCGACGGCCGCTGCGACCTCGTCGGCCGAGACGAGCCGGCCGTGCGGCTGGCGCGCCTCGAGGGCAGCACGCTCGGCCGCCGGGTCGGCTGCCGAACCGAGCAGGCGCTGCACCCAGGGGGTGTCGGCCGTGCCGGGGTTCACGGTGTTCACGCGGATGCCCTCGCGCAGGTGGTCGGCTGCCATCGCCTGGCTGAGCGAGAGCACGGCTCCCTTGGTGGCGCTGTAGAGGGCGCGCTCGGGCAGGCCGGCGGTCGCGGCGATCGAGCAGGTGTTGACGATCGCGGCCGCAGGCGACTGGCGCAGCCACGGCAGCGCGGCCCGGGAGACGCGCACGAGGCCGAGCACGTTGATGTCGTAGACGCGGTGCCATTCCTCGTCGCCGTTGGCCTCGATCGTGCCCTGTGCGCCGATGCCGGCGTTGTTGATCACGATGTCGATGCGGCCGAAGCGTTCGGCAACGGCGGCGACGCCTGCACGCACGCTGGCGTCGTCGGAGACGTCGACGGGCACGGCGAAGTGCGCCTTGTCTGCGGCATCCGGGTTCAGGTCGAAGACGGCGACCCGGGCGCCCTGGCCGGCGAGGCGCTCCGCGATGGCGGCGCCGATCCCGGAGGCGCCGCCGGTGACGATGGCGACGAGGTCGGCGAGTTCTGGCTGGGTGGTGTCAGATGTCATGTCTGTGATCCCTTTCGGTGCGGCGCTCAGGCCTGCACGAATTCCTGACGCTGGCGGCCGAGTCCCTCGATCTCGACCTCGACGACGTCGCCGGCGCCGAGGTAGGGGAAGCGGCCGGAGAGCGCGACGCCCTCCGGGGTTCCCGTGAGCACGAGGTCACCGGGCTCGAGGGTGAGGAACTGGCTGAGGTGCCAGACGATGTAGTCGACGTTGAAGATGAGGTCTGCGGTCGAGGAGTCCTGTCGCGGTTCGCCGTTGACCCAGCTGCGCAGGCGCAGATTGGCGTAGTCGACCTCGTCGGGGGTGACGACGACGGGGCCGGTCGGGTTGAAGCCGGGGGAGCACTTGCCCTTGCTCCACTGGCCGCCGGAGACGGCCATCTGGAAGTCGCGCTCAGACAGGTCATTGGCGACGACGAACCCGGCGATGTGCGCGATGCTGTCCTCCGGGGAATCGAGGTAGCTGGCACGCGCGCCGATGACGATGCCGAGCTCGACCTCCCAGTCGGTCTTGGTGCTTCCGCGGGGGATCGAGACGGTGTCGAACGGGCCGGCGACGGTGTTCGGCGTCTTGAGGAACATGACCAGGTTCTCGGGCGGCGCCGAGCCGGACTCCGCGGCGTGGGCGGCGTAGTTCATACCGACGCAGATGACGGCGCTGGGGCGGGCGATCGCGGCACCGACGCGGATGCCGTCCGCCTCGAACACGGGAAGCTCTCCGGCTGCCAGGGCGGCGGCGGCGCGGGCCGGTCCGTCCGACTCGAAGAATTCGCCGTCGATATCGCGCGTGATGCCGCTGAGGTCGTAGTTGACCTCACCGTCGACAAGGACGGGCGTCTCGCGACCGACAGCTCCCAGGCGGGCAAATCTCATTGAACTACTTCCAATCATCGGAACTCTTGCGCGCACTCCCGGCGCAGCTCTCCCCATTGTTTCCGAAAGGCACTCGATTGACAAGCTAAAGATCGGATGTTTATAGTCGCTTGACCCCAAGGGAAGGTTTCCATGAGCATCATCACCAGTGTCGACACCAGCGACGTCCGTTTTCCGACGTCACTCCAGCTGGATGGCTCCGATGCCATGAACCCAGACCCCGACTACTCCGCGGCGTACCTCGTCATCCGCACGGATGCAGAGGACGGCCTCGAAGGGCACGGCTTCGTCTTCACGATCGGTCGTGGCAACGACGTCGAGGTCGCCGCGATCGACACGCTCGCCGGGCACCTGCTCGGCCGCAACGTCGAGGAGCTCCTCGGCGACATGGGTGCGACCTCCCGCCTCTTCATGCACGACTCTCAGCTGCGCTGGCTCGGCCCGGAGAAGGGCGTCATGCACATGGCCATCGGCGCCGTGATCAACGCGCTCTGGGATCTCCGCGCCAAGCGCGAGGGCCAGCCGCTGTGGCGGCTGCTCGCCTCGCTCAGCCCGGAGGAGATCGTCTCGCTCGTCGACTTCCGCTACCTCAGCGACGCGCTGACGCCAGAAGAGGCGTTGGAGATCCTCCGGGCGGCCGAACCGGGCCGCGCGGAGCGCGAGGCGCAGCTGCTCGCAGAGGGCTACCCCGGATACACGACGAGCCCCGGCTGGCTCGGATACTCCGACGAGAAGCTCGCACGCCTCTGCCGCGAGGCCATCGCCGACGGTTTCACCCAGATCAAGCTGAAGGTCGGTGCCGACCTCGACGACGACATCCGTCGCCTGCGGATCGCCCGCGAGACCTGCGGGGAGGGCTTCCCCATCGCGATCGACGCCAACCAGCGCTGGGACGTCGCCGACGCCATCGCCTGGGTCAAGGCGCTCGAGAAGTTCGACATCACGTGGGTCGAAGAGCCCACCAGCCCAGACGACGTGCTCGGCCACGCGGCGATCGCCCGCGGCATCGCCCCGATCCCGGTCGCCACCGGTGAGCACGCGCAGAACCGCATCATCTTCAAGCAGCTGCTGCAGGCGGATGCCATCGGGTTCATGCAGATCGATGCGGCGCGCGTCGGCGGCGTGAACGAGAACATCGCGAACCTGCTGCTCGCCGCCAAGTTCGGCGTTCCGGTCTGCCCGCACGCGGGCGGCGTCGGCCTCTGCGAGGCGGTGCAGCACCTCAGCATGTTCGACTTCATCGCCGTCTCCGGCAGCAAGGACGGCCGCGTGATCGAGTTCGTCGACCACCTGCACGAGCACTTCGTGACCCCCGTCGTGATCGACAACGGCAGCTACCGCGCTCCGCTCGCCCCCGGCGCCGGCGCCGAGATGCATGCGTCATCGATCGCCGAGTTCAGCTGGACCGGCGCGCACAACGGCCAGGCAGTCACCGCGTGAGCGAGCTCAATTTCGGCCCGCTCGGCTTCGGCGCCGCCTCGATCGGCAACCTCTACCGGCGCGTGGATGACGCAACCGCCGAGGCGACGCTGCACGCGGCGTGGGACGGCGGCATCCGCTACTTCGACACCGCCCCGCACTACGGCCTCGGGCTCTCCGAGCGCCGGCTCGGCGCGTTCCTCCGCGAGAAGCCGCGCGATGAGTTCATCGTCTCGACCAAGGTGGGGCGCCTGCTCGTTCCGAACCCGGACTTCTCCGGCGGGACCGATCACGAGCACGCCTTCGAGGTTCCCAACGACCTCATGCGGGTCTACGACCCCAGCGAGGCCGGGGTTCGCCGCAGCCTCGAGGATTCCCTCGAGCGGATGGGCCTCGACCACGTCGACATCCTGTACCTGCACGACCCCGACGGCTACGACCTCGAACGCGGGCTCTCAGAGGGGCTGCCCGCGCTCGCCCGCCTCCGCGAGGAGGGGCTGGTGCGCGCGATCGGCATCGGAGTGAACGATGCCGCCGTCGCGACCCGCGCCGTGCTCGAGGCGGACATCGACCTCGTCATGATCGCCGGCCGCTACACCTTGCTTGAGCAGCCGGCCGCCGAGGAGTTGCTGCCTGCATGTCTGGAGAACGGCGTCCGCGTCGTCGACGCCGCCGTGTTCAACTCCGGTCTGCTGGCCACGAACACGCCGGCCGCCGACGCCAGCTACAACTACGCCGCGGTGCCGGCCGAGGTGCTCGAGCGCGCCAGGAAGCTCGCCGCCGTCTGCGCCGAGTTCGGCGTCGAGCTGCCGGCCGCCGCGCTGCAGTTCCCCGCACGGCACCCGGCTGTCGCCACCGTCGTCGTCGGAACCTCGCGCGCCGAGGCGGTTCGTGAGAACCTGCGGAGGGCGTCCGCGCCGATTCCCGAGGAACTCTGGGCCGCCCTCGACGCGGTCTGAGCCCCGAACGGCCCGACCGGGCGCCGTCCTAGTCGGCGGCGTCCGGAAGACCGTAGAACGACTGCGCGCTCCCGCCCTCGATGGCGCTGCGCTCGGCCGCCGAGGCGCCGGTCGCCTCCTGAACCCGGGCGATCCAGGCCTCGAGCGTTCCGCCCGTGCCGAGCATCGCGCTCACGGGCCAGTCGCTGCCGATCATGGCCCGGTCTGCGCCGAAGCTCTCGACGGCGTGCCGGATGAACGCGCCGGCATTGCGGTCGAGCGCCGCGGCATCCTGCGTCTCGGCGGTGAGGCCGGAGATCTTGACCGTGACGGAGTCGAGTGCGGCGAGCTGACCGATCGCGGTTGCCCACGCCCGGCCGGCGTCGCTGTCGATTCCCTCGTCGATCGGTGGCTTGCCGAGGTGGTCGAGCACGACCCTGAGCGTCGGCAGGCCGCGCAGCAGCGTGACGAGCCGCGGCAGCTGATCGTGCCGAACGCAGGCGTCGAAACTCAGTCCGCGCTCGGCGAGCATGCCGAGGCCGCTTCGCACCGCCGCGCTCTCGAACGCGGAATCCGGTTCGCCCTGCAACAGGTGACGGATGCCGACGACGCCCGGAATCTCGGCCAACGCGTCGAGATGGCGGGGCAGGGCGGCCTCGTCGTGCAGATTCGCCGCCGCGACGATGCCGGCGAGCTCCGGCCACTCGGCGCCGCTGACCCACCTGGCCTCGTCCAGCGAGCTCTCCGCCGCGCAGTCGGCCTGAACGAAGACCATCCCGCTGACGCGCCCGCCGGCGCGGTCGACGTCGCCCGGCAGCATCGGTGCGTCCAGCGCCGGGAGCCCGGACAGCCAGGGGTAGTCGAATCGCTCCGTGTCCCAGACGTGCACGTGCGCGTCGATGACACCCATCAGGCGCCGGTCCCCTCAGCGGTGGCCGTCTGGGCACTGCTCGACTGGGCGCTGCTCTTCTGGGCGCTGCTCTTCTGGGCGCTGAGCGCCCACACCTGCTCGAGCGGGCTGAAGCCCTCCTCGCCGTCCGCGCCGCGGAACAGCTCGACGTAGCGTCCGATGTCGAGCTGCCAGCGCTCGTTTGCCGGGTCATCGTCGAGGGCAGCGAGTGCGGCGTCGAAGTCATCGCAGTCGACCAGGTGGAACAGTCGCTGGCCGGAACGCCAGATCGTCCAGTCGTGGATCCCGAAGCGGTCGAAGCTCGCCACAAGCTCATCCGGAATGGTCAGGTGCGCCGCGCGGTAGCCGTCGACGGCGCCGGCCCGGATCTCAGAGTGCAGTGCAACGATCATGTGTTCCGGGCTCCATTCATCCGATGTACTGAGACAAGGATGCCAGAAAAGCGCGTGATGTGAAGGGCAAGCCCTTCAAGCATCAGATGTATGCGGCGATCAGAGTGCTTCGCGCAGCCAGTGCTCGATCCCGCTGATGTGCACAACCGTGAGCGCGCTGGCGAGCTTGGCATCTCCCTGGGCGAGCGCGGCGACGATGGCCGCATGCTCGTGCAGCGTGCGCTCGACGGCGTTCTCCTGCGTGATGCCGCGCCAGATGCGGGCGCGCACGGTGTGGCTGGAGAGGGAGTCGATCAGGCTGGAGAGGTAGCTGTTGCCCGCGGAGGCCACGATGCGCCTGTGGAACTCGAGGTCGTGTTCGACGAGCCCCTCGACGGATGTCGCGCCGTCGACCTCGTCGATGAGCGCCCGGAGTTCTGCGATCGTGTCGTCGTCGATCTGATCGGCGGCCAGCGCCGTCGCGGCCGGCTCGAGGATCCGGCGCACGGCGAAGATCTCCAGGATGGACGTGTCGCCGTGCAGATCGACGACGAATGACATGGCCTCGAGCAGCAGCGCCGGCTCCAGGCTCGTGACGTAGGTGCCGTCGCCGCGCCGCACGTCGAGCACCCTGATGACCTCGAGCGCCTTGACCGCCTCGCGCAGCGAGCTGCGGGAGAGACCGAGTTCCTCGCTGAGTTCCTTCTCAGGTGGAAGGCGATCGCCGGGGTGGAGTTTGCCCGAGACGATCATGTCCTTGATCTTGAGAATCGCTTCGTCGGTCACAGCCATGGGGCCATACTAGCGGCGGCCCCGAAGCCTCAGCGGCTCAGCCGGCGAGTGCCCTCCACAGGTGCATTCCGGCGTAGCTGCGCCACGGCGCCCACGCCGCGCCGTGTGCGGCCAGCGCCTTCGCATCGCCCGGCAGCCCCAGCCTGCCCGCCCCCTGCCTGATCGCGAGATCGCTCGTCAGCAGCACATCGGGGCTGCCGAGCACACGCATCGCAACGTAGCCGGCCGTCCACGGGCCGATCCCGGGAATGGCGGTGAGCCGGGCGGTGAGCTCCTCCGTGCTCTCGCCAACATCGAGGTGCAGTTCTCCGGATGCCAGGGCCTCAGCCACCCGCATGATCGTGTCGATGCGGGCTGCAGGGCCGCGCAGCACGGCGCGTCCGCCGACCGCGATCTGCTCGGCCGTCGGGAACAGCAGCCAACCGCCGCGTGCCTCTGGCAGCCGTTCTCCGAGCGCTGCGGCCAGCCGGCCGAGCGTCGTGCGGGCGGCTGCGACCGAGATCTGCTGCCCGATGAGTGCCCGGAACAGCGTCTCCTCCGGGCTCATGCTGCCTGGCACGCGGATCCCGGGAACGGCTGCGACGGCGGGGGCGAGCGCGGGGTCGGCGGCCAGCGCCGCGTCGATCGCATCGGCATCCGCATCGAGGTCGAGCAGGCGGCGCACGCGGGAGACGAGCGGTGCCAGGTCGCTGAGCTCATCGAGCGTCGCATCGCAGGCGACCACGGGGGCGGATGGCGTGCCGTCGACACGCAGGCTGATCGTCGCGACGCCGGCTGGCAACCGCACAGCGCGGCGGTAGACCCCGTCCGAGAAGCTCTCGACCCCGGTCACGGCGCGCACACCCAGGAAGCCGAGCACCCCGGCTCCGTCGAATGGGGCACGGGCCGGCAGCCGCAGCGAGACGGCCGTGCCCTGCTCGGCAGCGGCGGGCGGGGCGACGGAGTGCCGCGCCCGCCTGGCGGCCCCGCGCTGCCTGAGGGCACTCGGCGTCTGCTGGTACACGGCGGCGACCGTCTCGTTGAACTGGCGCACGCTGCCGAACCCGGCGGCGAAGGCGATGTCGCTGATCGGCAGCTCGGTGTTCACGAGCAGCTCGCGGGCCGTCTGCGCGCGCCCTGCCCTGGCGAGCGCCAGCGGGCCGGCGCCGAGCTCGGCCTGCAGCACGCGGGTCAGGTGCCTGGGTGTGTAGCCGAGGCGCGCGGAGAGTCCGGGAACGCCGCTGCGCTCCACCTCGCCGTCCACGATGAGCCGCATCGCCCTGGCGGCCAGGTCGTCGCGCACATTCCACTCCGGCGAGCCGGGCACCGCGTCGGGCAGGCAGCGCTTGCATGCACGCAGGCCGGCCTCGTGTGCTGCGGCGGCGGTCAGGTAGAACGAGACGTTGCCCGGCTTCGGCGTCGTGGCCGGGCAGCTCGGCCGGCAGTAGATGCCCGTCGAGTGCACGCCCGTGATGAACTGGCCGTCGAAGCGGGCGTCACGTGAGCTCATGGCGCGATAGCGCTCAGCGAAAAGCGCGGTGGCTGCGTCGTCCGTTTGTTCGGTCATGCCTCAAGACTGACACGTGCGAGCGCGCCTCGGTAGCGGGAAACGGACATCAGCGTGCCGGCTCATCGACCGCCTCGAAGCGCACGCTGCCGCTGGCGATGTCGGCGGCGAGCAGCAATACGCTCACGCGCGATCCCGGCGACGGATGCCGCGGTGCATGGCACTCGGCCGTGACCGCAGGCTCGACCAGCTGCACCCGTGCGGAGTCGCCGCGGAGCGACAGCACGGTTGCCTCGAAGCGCCGGCCGACGTCATCGCTGAGCAGTGCCGCCTCGACGCGGTTGATCGACGCGGCGTCGAGATCGGCCGCGCGTCTGGCGCTCGCCGCCATGATGGACGGGAGCTCTGTGAGCGAGCGCCGTGCCCACTCCGGAACGGCGTCGCCCGCGCAGAGTGCTGCGCAGATCACCAGGCTCCAGCGGTCCACGAGGCGGCGCAGTGGCGCTGTCGCGTGCGCGTAGGGCGCCGCGATCGCCGACTGGACGGTGTCGCGCGGAACGGGGAGGCCGGCCGCTGCATCGAATGCAACATAGCCTGCCCCGCGGAACAGGCTGGTGGCCGCCTGCAACACGGCCAGAGCGGCCGGGTCCTGCCGATCGAGGGCGCGCAGGTACTCGCCGTAGCGTTGGGACTCCGACCACGGCAGCCCGAGGGCCACGGTCTGCCGGCGGAAGCTCGCGAACTCCTCGTCACCAGGCACGGGCATCGTGCGCAGGATCCCGACTCCGCCGTCGATCATGATGCGGGCGGCTGCCATGCCGGTCATCAGAGAGAGCTGGGCGTTCCAGTCCTCGACGGGCAGCGGTTCGCGGCGCCGCAGCGTGTAGCCGTCGGGGCCGAGCACGATCTCCTCGTCCGGGGAGTTGAGACTGGCTCCGCCCCGCCGGCGCTCCAACTCGATCCGCGCGAGACCGACGGGTTTCAGCAGCGCGAGCGGGCCGGTCGCCGTGCCGTCATCGATCGCGGCCTGGGCCTCGGCGTAGCTCAGCCGCGCTCGAGAGCGTATCCGCGCGCGCTGCACGATCACTCGCTGCACCGCGGCGTCCGCGTCGAGGGTGAAATCCCAGACGTAGGCGCTGCGCACGGCGTCCGGCAGCAGCGAGCCTGCACCATCGCCGATGGCAGGCGGATGCAGCGGAATGCGGCCATCCGCGGCGTAGAGCGTCTGCCCGCGCAGTCGGGCCTCCCGGTCGACCGCGCCGCCGGGGGAGACGAGCGCGGGAACGTCGGCGATCGCGTAGCGCACGCGGAAGCCGCCGGCGGGCCCCGGCAGTGCTTCGATGT
>JBEVGZ010000069.1:0-5073 GCA_040511515.1 Microterricola sp. | reverse complement strand
TGGGAGAACGTCTTCGTCGTCGGCGTCAGCGAGGGCCTCGTGCCGATCAGCTACGCCCAGAGCCCGGAGCAGATCGATGAGGAGCGCCGGCTGCTCTACGTCGGCATCACCCGGGCAAAGCAACGACTCGCGCTGAGCTGGGGTGCGATGGGCGCCGGTCAACGCGCACCGCGCGAGCGCTCCCGCTTTCTGGCCGAGATGGAGCGTCTTGCAACGCCCGACAGCCGCAATCCGGGTGCGGGGCGTGCTGATCGCAGCTGATCCACGCGTCGACCGCGATGTGCACGGATGCCGTTGACCAGCGCCCCGCGGCCCCACTCGGGCCGGCGCCGCCCAGCGCGGCGGTGATCAGTTCGCCGCAGAGCACGGCGGCGAGCCTGGCCGTCTGCTCCGTCTGACCCGGAGCCGTGCGGTCCACGAGCTGACTGGCCAGCGCCGGCCACGCCGGGTCGCGATCGGTGTGTTCGAGGTCGATGCAGAACAGGCACGGGCCGGCGCCCGGCAGCACGAGCGGGCCGACGCGCACCCCGCTGTCGCCGAAGACGATCGGCAGATGGGGCACATCCGCGCGCAGCCAGTGGCCGTAGCGGCGCGGCGGCAGCGCGTACTGCGCGATCAGAATCACCAGGGCGGGCTCGGCCGCGGCTGCATCCGGGCCGGGGGAGGTGCTCACTCCGACGCGCTCCAGCTCCGCCAGCATGGCGTCGGCACAGGGCCCGGTCCCGTCGACGAGCACGTGCCCCTGTGGCCGCGTGGTCACCGGCGTGCTCGGCAGCAGCACGGCGTCCAGTGTGTCCAGCAGGGCACGCACATGCGCGGCATCGCCGCCTGACTGCCGCGCCAGGCTGAGCAGGCGTTCGCGTGGGGCGCCGCCGCGGAGCGCGGAGATGAGCACCTCATCGAGCGCTCCGAGCTGCTCGAGCACGAGCCGCGGGCGGTCGACGCCGAACTGCAGCGAGCTCGGGCTGCGCCACACCACCGGGACGCGGGGATCCAATCGCAGGGTCATGGCAGAAGACTCTCGCATTCGCGCCAGACGCGTCGAAAGTTATCCACAGCCTGCCGCGCGCGAGCTCCTCCGGCCCCGCGGAGGTGAGCCGGTCCAGCCCCGCTGGTTCAGCCCACGCGCCCTCTGATTGAGTCCACGCTCCCGCTGATTGAGCTTGTCGAAATCAGGTTTCGACAAGCTCAACCAGCGGGCGGAGCCCACCCAGCGGGCGCCTCAGGCCTGGGGCTCGTTCGGGTCCTGCGGGCGTTCCGGGCCGTCCCCGCGCAGCAACTCCTCGAGCGCCTGGTCGATCTCGTCGAGCTCCGGCTCCACCCCGGCAGCCTTCGCCACGAGGCGGGCGACGAGCGCCTGCGGGTCGTCGAGGTCGGCCGCCGTCGGCAGGATGTCTGGGTGGGCCCAGAGTGCGTCGCGGGCGTCGTTGCCGACGGCATCCGTGACCGCCTGCCACATGGCTGCGGCCTCACGCTGACGCCGCGGGCGCAGCTCCAGGCCGACGAGGGTGGCGAAGGCCGACTCGGCCGGTCCGCCGGCCGCCCGGCGCCTGCGCACCATCTCGGCGATCGACACGGAACCAGGGAGGCGGTGGGTGGCCTCGCTCGTGACGACCGTGACCCAACCCTCGATCAGGGCCAGCATCGTCTCAAGCTGGGCCAGCGCGGCCAGCTGTGCCTCGCTCTTGGGCGGGATCAAGGAGCCGTCGACCATGGCCTGGCGCAGTTCCTCGGGGTTCGACGGGTCGAATCCGGACGCCAGCTCCTCGAGCTTGCTCACGTCGACGCTGATTCCCTGTGCGAAGGAGGTGATCGCACTGATCAGGTGCAGCCGCAGCCAGCGAGCGTGTCGGAACAGACGGGCGTGGGCGAGCTCGCGCACTGCCAGGTAGATCTGCACCTGGTCGACGGAGACGTCGAGGTCGTCGCCGAACTCCATCACGTTCTGCGGCAGCAGTGCGGCCTGCTGCTCCGCGAGCAGGGGAATGCCGATGTCGCCGCCGGAGATGACCTCCGCGGCGAGCTCGCCGACGACCTCACCGAGCTGCATCGCGAAGAGCGTGCCGCTGAGGGAGCGCATCATCGGCGTGGCCTGGGCCAGCATGCTGCGCATCTCCTCCGGCAGCTGATCGCTCAGCGCGTTGGTGAGGGTGTCCGCGATGCTCGAAGCGACCGGTTCGGCGAGCTGCGTCCAGACGGGCATCGTCTGGATCACCCACTGCCTGCGCGTGATGAGGGTCGGGGGCACGGTGATCTCGCTGACCGCGATGACCTCGTCGAGCCACAGCGCCGCGATGTTGAACGCCTGGTCGAACTGCGCGCGCTGCTCAGGGGTGACCTGGGTCTGGGATGCAGCGACCTTCTCCTCCGCGCGGCGCAGCGCGAGGTCCCAGTTGATCCCGTCGCCCGTGTTGCTCATTGCCCCGCGCAGCTGATTCATCAGTGCGGCGATGCTCGCCGGATCGTTCGGGAGGCCGGCAGCTCCTGCCAATTGCGCAGGGTCGAGCGAGGCGGCATCCCCGGAGAAATTGCCGGAGAGCAGGTCTCGCAGCATCTTCTGGAAATCGTCGTCTGGCGTGTTGTCATCGGGGTTCAGATTGTCACCGGGCTGGGCGTTGTCGGCCACTTCAGCCACCTCTCAGTCGCGTGCTTCTACGCTAGTGCGAGATCCTGCGGCTTCGATGGGAAATGCCCTAGGCTGAGGTGCTCTGCTGTCCGCCTGTCGCGAACAGCAGGGAGTGAGAAGGGAAGCCCGTGGCACTGTTCAGCGAAGGCCAGACGGGCTCCGACGCCCCCCGCAGCCGCCGTGACCGGCGTGTGCGCACCGGCTGGATCTTCCTCGGCGTCGCGATCATCATCGGACTCCTCCTCGGCATGGCGCCCGCGCCGTACGTGATCGAGCAGCCCGGCCCCGTCTTCAACACGCTGGGCACGGCGGAGCACGAGGGCGAAGAGCGCCCGCTCATCGAGATCCCGGACGAGACGACGTATCCGACCGAGGGCGAGTTGAACCTGCTCACGGTGTCCGTCGTCGGCAACCGCGAGACCCGGCCGGGCTGGTTCGAGGTGCTCTCCGCCTGGGCCAACCCGCAGAAGGCCGTGCTGCCGCTCGACGCGGTGTTCCCGGCGAACGTCTCGACGGAGGACCGCGAACAGGCCAACCAGGCCGCCATGGTCAACTCGCAGCAGGATGCCATCGCCGCCGCGCTCGTCGAGCTCGACTACGACTTCCCGCGCCGCATCATCGTCAAGTCCCTCACCCCGGAATCGGCATCGACAGGGCAGATCGAGGTCGGAGACGAGATCGTCGCCGTCAACGGCACCGAGGTGCACGCGGTGGCTGACCTCCGCACGGCGATCGCCGAGAACGGCACAGAGACCCCGGCATCCGTCACCGTCAGCAGGGACGAGGAGACCTTTGACGCACAGATCACGCCCGGCACCGTCGGCGACGTCGCGGTGCTCGGTGTCAACGTGGCCATGGAGTACGAGCTGCCCATCGATGTGCAGATTCAGCTCGACAACGTCGGCGGCCCAAGCGCAGGCATGATGTTCGCGCTCGGCATCATCGACAAGCTCACCCCCGGCGCGCTCACGGCCGGCGAGGACTGGGCGGGAACCGGGACGATCGACTCGGCTGGCAACGTCGGGCCGATCGGCGGGATCCAGCAGAAGATGTTCGGAGCACAGGGCGAGGGCGCCGACTGGTTCCTCGCGCCGCAGGCGAACTGCGGCGAGGTCGTCGGGCACGTGCCGGATGGGCTGACCGTGTTCGCGGTGGAAACGCTCGAGCAGGCGCTCACCGCCGTCGAGACGGTCAGCAGCGGTGGGGACACCTCAGAGCTGCCCTCCTGCTCACTCTCAGCTTCGGCTCCCTAGGATAGATCCAGCACCCGGTGACTCTGTCATCGAGAACACACCCCACCGAGCATTGAGGCCCCGTGACATCCCCTGCAGACGACGCACCCGCCCGCCCGAACCGAGCGCCGCTCGCGATTACCGTGGCCATCGTGGCCGGACTCGTGATGGCCTTCTTCGCGTTCGCCGGCTTCTACGCCGATGTGCTCTGGTTCGACCAGCTCGGCTACCTCAACGTGCTGACGACCCAGTGGGTCGCAAGCGCAGTGCTGTTCGTCATCGGCTTCCTCGGTATGGCGCTGCCCGTCTGGCTCAGCATTCAGATCGCCTACCGTTCGCGCCCCGTGTACGCGAAGCTCAACGCGCAGCTTGACCGCTACCAGCAGGTCATCGAGCCGCTGCGCCGCCTTGCGATGTACGGCATCCCGGCACTGCTCGGACTGTTTGCCGGCGTCTCGGCCGCCTCGCGCTGGGAGACCACGCTCATGTGGCTCAACCACACGCCGAGCGGAACGAAGGACCCGCAGTTCGGGCTCGACATCTCCTTCTACCTCTTCGACCTGCCGTTCCTGCACTCGGTGCTCGGCTTCGCGTCGGCGGTCCTGCTCATCGCGCTGATCCTCTCCGCCGCCACCGCGTACCTGTACGGTGCCATCCGCATCAGCGGCCGCGAGGTCATCATCTCCAAGGCCGCCCGCGTGCAGATCGCGATCATGGCCGCGCTCTACCTCCTGCTCCAGGCCGCCAGCCTCTGGCTCGACCAGTACACGACGCTGACCGACGACAACGGCCTGATCACCGGAGCCGGCTACACCGACGTCAATGCGACGATCCCCGGCCGCGCGATCCTCGCCGGCATCGCCGTCGTCGTTGCGATCCTGTTCCTCATCACGGCCATCATGGGGCGCTGGCGCCTTCCGATCATCGGAACCGTGCTCCTGATCGTCACCAGCCTGCTCATCGGCTCGCTCTACCCGTGGGTCGTGCAGCGCTTCCAGGTCGTCCCGAGCGCGAAGACCCTCGAGGCCGAGTACATCCCACGCAACATCGACCTCACCCGGGAGGCCTACGGGCTCTCCGATGTCGAGGAGATCGCCTACAACGCAACGACGGAGGCCGAGCCCGGCGCCTTGCGCGCCGACGCGGAGACCGCAGCGAACATCCGCATCATCGACCCCGCGATCGTCAGCGACTCCCTCGAGCAGCTCGAGCAGT
>JBEVGZ010000068.1:0-3119 GCA_040511515.1 Microterricola sp. | reverse complement strand
TGGCAACCCATTCGACTTCGGCACACTGCTGTTCGATCTGCACGAGGATCCAGAACAGCTCAACCCGTTGCGGGATGACGAACTCGAATTGCGGATGGCGAACCTCATGCTCGGGCTGATGCGCGCCAACGATGCGCCGGGCGAGCAGTATGAGCGGCTGGGCTTCCCGCTGAGCGGGCCGGCGCTGCCAGAGCACCTGCTCGTCGCCGAGCACTGGGCCCAGATGCAGGCCGCCAGAGTTGCCGCCGTTCGCACCCACGAGATGCCGGCGGACTCGGCGGTGGTGCGGCTCACACTGACGGAACTCTTGGGAGACGCCCGCACCCGGCCAGTGCTCCTCGAGGCTTTGCCGGCCCTGACGAGCCCCGGCCTGGTGGCGATGTTCGGGGGAGGGAACGTCGTTGAGGCCGCGGCAACGCACGCGGACTGGGGCGCCGAACAGATGTGCGCCCTCGAACAGCGACTGCAGCGGGCACTCGCGGCCTAGTCGGGAGCGGCGGTCAACGGTAGGGCGCGGGCCGCCGCGACGAAGGCGGCGATCAGGGCGGCATCCTTGACGCCGCGGCTGCTCTCGACGCCGCTCGAGACGTCGACACCGCCGGGGGCGGCCCCGGCGATCAGCGCTGCAACGTTGCCGGGGTGCAGGCCACCGGCGAGCAGCCACTGGCCGTGCGGTGGCTGGGCGAGGAGTGCGCTGGTGTCGAAGGGTTCTCCGGCGCCGGGGACAGGCGCGTCGATGAGCAGGCGGTGCCGGCGGAGGCCGCTCGGATCATTCGCGACGGCGCTCAGATACTCGTCGAGGGAGAGGGCCCGGATGGTGTCGAAGCCCTCCTCGCGGAGTAGATCGAGATCGCTCACCGGCTCACCGCCGTGCAACTGCACGGTGCTGACGCCGGCGGCACGCGCCGTCTCAACGACCTCGTCGAGTGGCTGCCGGCGGAAGACACCGACCGTGTGCACGGAGGCGGGAACCGCCTGCACGAGTTCGCGCACCGTGGCGACGTCGACCGTGCGCGGGCTGCCTGCCGCGAACACGAAGCCGACGGCATCCGCACCGGCCTCGAGGGCGGCGGCCAGGGTGACGGGCTCGCTGAGGCCACAGATCTTGACGAACATGCATCCAGCTTGGCATGCCCCAGGCTGGGGGTACGCTCGGCTTTGCGTGGCCGTGGCCGCGTGTGAGATTGTGGTGGCTCGGCTGAGCGGACGTGTAGGGCGCCGCTCAGCCGAGGTTCTCAGGTCTCAGCCCAGAAGTGGGCGTACGTTCGCGTAGCCGTCGGGGATCACGGATGACGGCACGTCGAAGACCCGCGTGAATCCCGTCTGCTGGTCGTAGGCCGGCCAGCCCGGGTCGCCGGTGATGACGAATGCGACCGCCTCGGCGTGCACCTCGTCGGCCAGCGCCTGCGGCGGGTTGGCCCCGGCGATGGCGTCGATCTTCTCGCTGCCGAGGCAGTCGAAGAAGAACGGCACGTCGATGCAGTGCATCGCGTAGTGGTACGTGGGCGACACCCACGAGAAGCGGTAGACCCAGGTGTGGCCGAGTTCGGCCGGCGACGCTCCCGCCCCGCGCGCGGCGACGAGGCGCAGGATGAAGGTGCGGAACATGATGTCGGTCAGGTAGCGGCCGAAGGTCGCGGCCGTTCCGCGCTTCGTGACGTCCGGGTTGGCGGCGAGGTAGGCCTTGCGCACGGGCTTGCTGAGGCCGGCCTTGCCGAGCAGGATGCCCTTCGGCACGAAGCGCAGCTTGCCCTTCGCGTCGTCGAGTGCCATCGAGAACTCGTCGTCGGTCGCGCCGAGCACGAGCGGCTTGTCTGCACCGACACCCTGGCGGATCGACTCCATGGTCGGCCGGGTGATCAGCACTCCGTCAACCATGGGTGCCAGGGCGAGCCCCTCCGTCGCGAGGATCTTGATGCCGTCCATCGGCGAGATCGGCCCGCTGGCCGGCTCCTGCGCCTTCTGCTGCAGCTCGAGGATGCGCTCCTCACTGAGGGTGGCGAACCCGGCCCGCGTCGGCTCGACGCCCGCGAGCTCGGCGAGGCGCAGCGAGAGCGTCTTCGCGCGCTCGCGGGTGACGTCGCCGACGGCACCCGAGATGCAGTAGACGCCGTGGAAGAGGTGTTGGGCGCTCTGCATGCCGAGCAGGGTGAGCACGGCGCCGCCGCCGGCCGACTGACCGACGATGGTCACGCGGGACGCATCGCCGCCGAATGCGCCGATGTTCTGCTGCACCCACTCCAGTGCGAGCAGCCAGTCGAGCACGCCGCGGTTGTCCGGTGCGCCCTCGATGAGGCCGAATCCGTCGAAGCCGAGTCGGTACGAGATCGACACCGTGACGACACCGTCGCGGTTGAACGACGCTCCGTCGTACCAGGGGCTCGCGGGGGAGCCGGCGGTGAACCCGCCGCCGTGGATGTAGACGAGAACGGGCAGGGCGGCGTCGCCACCCGGGGTCGGCGTGAACACGTTGACGTTCAGCGTCGACGCGCCGGGGATCGAGGGCTCAGGGATGAGCGTGATCTCGGCGAGGGTCTCGCGCTGCGGGGTCGCACCGAACTCGAGGGCGTCACGGACGCCCTCCCACGGTGCGTGGGGAACGGGCGCGGCGAAACGCAGCTCGCCGACCGGCGCCTCGGCGAAGGGAATGCCGAGGAAGGCAGCGGAGGCCGCACCGGATGTCGGGCGCCAGCGCCCGCGCACCACGCCGGCCGTCGTACGCACCTCGGGGGCGACGCTCGTGTCGAGTTCGATGGGGAGACTCATGTCGAAATCCTTAGCTCGTTGAGTGAAGTGTGCCTGAAATACAGGAGGAGAGCCACCGCGGGCGGCGTGATCGGCCCGGCGATGCTCTCCTCCTGCATTGTTGGGGGTGGGTGTCAGACGGCTGCGGGCTGCGGCAGCAGCATCCGCAGCTCGGCGAAGGCGTTGGCCTCGACCGACGAGGCCGGGTCGTCGAAGACGCGCGCCTGCCTGTCAACGTTGGTCCAGGCCGGCCAGCCGGCGTCGGAGCCGCGGATCAAACCCAGCGCCCCGCCGTGCACCTCGTCGGCGAGCGTCTGCGACGGCTCGGCGCCCGCGATGTTCACGACCCGCTCCGCACCCAGCTGATCGAAGAA
>JBEVGZ010000067.1:0-3985 GCA_040511515.1 Microterricola sp. | reverse complement strand
GAGGCTGCACGTCGTGGTGCGCGTAGAGCAGCACGGTCGGGCGGCCGTTGCGGGCCGCCCGGGTGGCGAGAACCGCGGGTTGGCCGAGCTCGCCGGCATCCGCATCGCCGGCCTCGCCCTCGATGGCCGCACGCTTGATCTCGACGCTCTCAAAGACTCCGAGCTCGCGCACGAGCGCGGCGACGGCTTCGGCGCTGGCCTCGACGTGGGTGGGGTCGAATGCCGACCAGGCCACGGAGGGAATGCGTACGAGGGCGGAGAGTTCGGCGATCGTGCGGGGCAGATCGAGCTCGACGCTCTCTCGCACCGCTGCTTCGATCTCGGCCTGGCTGTTGGAGGTGCCTGTGAGGCTCTGGGAGGGCGTCTTCGTTGTGTCGCTCATACGACTAATCTTAAAGGAACCAACCCAAGGACTTGATGTGCCAAAGAACCAGGCCAGCAATGGCAGCGATCCCGTGACCAGCGACGAATCCACGGAAGAGACCGTCTCGACGGTCGGCAAGGGCGCCCCGACGCCGACGCGCAAGCAGCAAGAGGCAGCCAACAAGCGGCCCCTCGTTCCCGGCGACCGCAAGGAGGCCGCGAAGGCCGCCCGCGCGAAGTCGGCCGAGGCGCGCGAGCGCGCCCGCATCGGCATGGCCAACGGCGAGGAGAAGTACCTCCCGATGCGTGACCGCGGCGAGCAGAAGCGGTACGTGCGCGACTACGTCGACGCCCGCTTCAGCATCGGTGAGTTCATGATCCCGGTGATGTTCCTCGTCATCATCCTCACCTTCATCCCGAGCCCCGAGGTGCAGACCTACGGCATCCTCGCGCTCTGGGCCTTCTTCCTGATCGCCGTCGTCGACAGCGTCATCCTGGGCTTCACGCTCACGCGCAAGCTCGCGGCCAAGTTCGGCAAGGACAAGGTCGAGAAGGTGCGCTGGTATGCGGCGATGCGTGCACTGCAGCTGCGCGCCATGCGCCTGCCGAAGCCGCAGGTCAAGCGGTTCCAGTTCCCCAGCTAGCGCGCGGGAGATGTGAAGGGGCGGTCGCTGATGCGGCCGCCCTTTCTCGTTCCTCGGCGCTCAGCGCGAGAATGCCCCCAGGCGCACGAGCGGGATGCGCATCTCCTCGTCGCTCAGCGAGCCGTGCTGGCCGACCATGCTGCGGCCGGCGAGCGTGATGTCGCGCGAGTCGTAGTAGGCCACGAGCTTGCGAGCGGCAACGATCACGTCGCCGATGCGTGAGAGTGCGCGAGGGTCGACGTCGCCGAAGATGCCGTCGGCGATCGCCTCCGCCTTGGTCGAGACCCAGACCCGGTCGCCCTCGACGGAGCGCCAGCTCTCGGCGAGGTCATCGGCGGCGGATGCCGGCAGCCCGGGCTCCAGGTACAGCTGCAGGCAGCGCGGCTCGCCACCGACGTGGCGAACGCCGGCGATGAGTTCGGGCACCGCGTCGTAGAGCACGTGCTTGTCGAGCGGGACGTCGACGATTCCGTGGTCGGCCGTCACGAGCACGCCGACCCCCTTCGGCAGCCCCAGCGCGAATCCGGAGACCGCGGCGTCGAGCTTCTCCAGCTCCCCCAGCCACTTGTCGGACTCCCAGCCCTTGGCATGGGCGGCCATGTCGAGTTCGGCGACGTAGAGGTAGATGATGGCACGCTCGGTGCTGTCGATCACGCGTCGTGCCGCCGCGAAGCGTTCCTCGAGCGTGTCGGCGCTGAGGTACTCCGCGCCGCGCAACACGGCGTCGGTGAGCCCGGAGTTCGCGTAGCGCGCCGTGCCGATCGTGAACGCCGGCACCCCGGCATCCCGTGCCGTCTCGAAGATCGTCGGCCGCAACTGCCAGCTCTCCGGGCGCATCGCGGCGTCCCAGCCCTTCAGCTGGTTGACGAGCCGGTCGTTGTCGGCGTCGAGCACCGAGTAGCCGACCATTCCGTGCTGGCCGGGCGCCACCCCCGTGGTGAGCGTGGCGATGGCCGAGGCGGTCGTCGCGGGGAACACGCCCTCGATGACGTCGCTCTTGGCCAGGCGCGACGCCAGGAAGCGGGCGTGGCCGGCGCGGCTGCGGAGGGCGGTGGCTCCGAGGCCGTCGACGAGCAGGACGACGGCGTGGGTGCTCCGCGGCAGGGAGAGGGCATTCTCCTCGCCGAGCACGCTGTGCAGCGAACTTTGCAGAACATCGGCAAGGCGAGGTCCACGGGAAATACGGGCGGGTAGCATGGGCATCGCGCCCAGTCTGACATAACGCCGGGCGGCACCTGCCCCCTGCCCCGGTACGACGAGAAATCACGGATGACGCGCAACAGCACCAACACACCCGGCACCGCCGGCGCAGACTTCACCGAACGCATCGAAGACGTCGATGTCGCCACCGAGATGCAAGGCTCGTTCCTCGAGTACGCCTACTCGGTGATCTACTCCCGCGCACTGCCGGACGCTCGCGACGGCCTGAAGCCTGTGCAGCGCCGCATCCTGTACCAGATGGCCGAGATGGGCCTGCGCCCGGACAAGGGTCACGTCAAGTCGGCGCGCGTCGTCGGCGAGGTGATGGGAAAGCTGCACCCGCACGGCGACACGGCGATCTACGACACCCTCGTGCGCATGGCGCAGGCATTCACGCTGCGCGTGCCGCTGATCGACGGCCACGGCAACTTCGGCTCACTGGATGACGGCCCGGCCGCGTCGCGCTACACCGAGGCGCGCCTGGCCGCTCCCGCCCTCGCCATGACGGAGGGCCTCGACGAAGACGTCGTCGACTTCGTCCCCAACTACGACAACCAGTTCATGCAGCCGGACGTGCTGCCGGCCGCCTACCCGAATCTGCTCGTCAACGGTGCGAGCGGCATCGCGGTCGGCATGGCCACGAACATGGCGCCGCACAACCTGATCGAGGTCATCGGCGCCGCGCGTCACCTCCTCGCCCACCCGAATGCGACGCTCGACGAGCTGATGGAGTTCGTGCCGGGTCCCGACCTGCCGACCGGAGGCACCATCGTCGGCCTCTCCGGCATCAAAGACGCCTATGCGACCGGTCGCGGCAGCTTCAAGACCCGTGCTCGGGTCAGTGTCGAGTCGATCACCGCCCGCAAAGCCGGCCTCGTCGTCACCGAGCTCCCTTACCTCGTCGGCCCGGAGAAGGTCATCGAGAAGATCAAGGACGGCGTCAACTCCAAGAAGATCAGCGGCATCTCGGATGTCACCGACCTCACCGACCGCACCAACGGCCTGCGCCTGGTCATCGGCATCAAGACCGGCTTCAGCCCGGAGGCCGTGCTGGAGCAGCTGTACCGTCTGACGCCGCTGGAAGACTCCTTCAACATCAACGCCGTCGCACTCGTCGACGGCGGCCCGCAGACCCTCGGACTGCGCGAGCTCCTGCTCGTCTACGTCGACCACCGCATCCAGGTCGTCACGCGCCGCTCCGAGTACCGTCTGGCCAGGCGCCGGGAACGGCTCCACCTCGTCGAGGGCCTGCTCGTCGCGATCCTCGACATCGACGAGGTCATCCAGATCATCCGCAGCAGCGATGACACCGCGCAGGCGCGCACGCGCCTCATGGACATCTTCGATCTGAGCGTCATCCAGACCGACTACATCCTCGAACTGCAGCTGCGCCGCCTCACCAAGTTCTCGTTGATCGAGCTCGAGACGGAGGCGAGCAAGCTGCGCGCCGAGATCGAGGAGCTCCTCGCACTGCTCGCCAGCAAGCCGGCCATCAAGGCGCTCGTCTCGCACGAACTGGCCGAGATCGCCGAGCGCTTCGGCACCCCGCGCCGCACGCTGCTGACCGACGCGCGGCCGAGCATTGCCGGTGCGGCGGCCAAGCGTGCCGCCGCGATCCTCGAGGTCGCCGACGTGCCCTGCCGCGTCTTCCTCAGCACCACCGGGCGCATCGCCAGGGTCGACCTGCCGGTCGGCGACGAGGGCCAGGCCACGATCACTCCCCCGGCCAGGCGAAGCAAGCACGACGCCATCCGCAGCAGCCTCGACACGACGAGCCG
>JBEVGZ010000066.1:0-5857 GCA_040511515.1 Microterricola sp. | reverse complement strand
TGATCACATCCCGGAGGGCGATCTCGCCCTGCCATTCGCGCGGCTCCCTTCGCAGCGCACCGATGGCGAGGATGCCGGCCTCACCCGGATTCAGGATCGGCGTTCCGGCGTCGACGCCGAAGACACCGATGTTGCTGATGCTGAAGGTGCCGCCTCGGAGGGCCTGCGGAGTCGTGGTCCCCGCCCTGGCCGCCTCGCTCAGCCCGGCGATGGCATCGGCGAGTTCGCCGAGTCCCATCGCCTGCGCGTCGGCGATCACCGGAACGATCAGGCCGCGCGGCGTCGCGGCAGCAATGCCGAGGTGCACGGAGCGGTACTGCAGGATCTCCTGGGTGGCCTCATCCCAGTGCGCGTTCAGCTCCGGCGTGCGCCTCGCGGCCAGGCATACGGCCTGGGCGACAAGAGCGAGGATGCCGATCTTGGGGCCGTCGGCGCTGCGTTCTGCCCGCAGCTCTGCGAGGAGCTCGACGCTCCGCCCGACGTCGACGGTGAGGAAGCAGCTCACGTGCGGCGCGGTGAATGCGCTCTGCACCATCGCTGCCGCCGTGTGCTTGCGCACACCGTGGATGGGGATGCGGGTCACGCCGTCCTCGTCGGGGGCCGGCACGCTCGCGCCCGCCGCCGCCTGCGCCGTGCCGGTGGGCGCGGCGGGTGTTGCGCTCGCCGGCGATGCCTGCGTCGCGGCTCCCCCGCCGAAGCGCTCGGCGAATGCCGCCTCCACGTCGTCGCGGGTCACGGCTCCCCCGCTGCCGCTGCCCTGCAGCTGTTCGAGGTCGATACCGAGATCGTGTGCCAGCTTGCGCACGGGCGGCGTCGAGCGCGCCCGTACCGCCATGCCACCCGTCGCGGTGCCCACCGGCCCCGTTCCGACTGGTCCCGTGGCGACGGGCCCGGTTCCGACCCGAGCGGTCGCAACGGACACGGTTCGGTCCGCGACCGCTCCACCGGCGTTCTGGGCCTGCACGATCGGGATCGCCTGCGTCTCCAGGCGGCGGCGGGCCCGGCGAGCGGGGCCATCGCCCGACTCCGGCGGCGCACCGTAGCCGACGAGGTTCGGGGTCACGGCGTCCGTTCCACCGGCCTGCGCGATCGGTGTCGTCGGCGCGTCGCTGTTGCCGTTGCCTGCGGCATCCGGCACCTCGAAGTCGATCAGTGGCTCGCCGACGTTCACGGTGACGCCCGGCTCTGCATAGATGCGTTTGATGATGCCCGCGTAGGGAGCCGGCAGCTCAACGATGGCCTTGGCGGTCTCCACCTCGGCGATGATCTGGTTGAGCGTGACGGTGTCACCGACGGCAACACGCCAGTTGACGACCTCCGACTCGGTCAGTCCCTCACCGAGGTCGGGAAGCAGGAATGCACGGATCTGACTCATCGCGTCACCTCGGAGCCAAGCACGGCCGTCTCAGAGCCGAAACGGCCGAGCGCCCGGTCGACGCCGTCCATGATGCGGTCGAGGTCAGGCAGATAGTGTCGTTCGAGCTTGGCCGGCGGATAGGGAACCCCGAAGCCGGTCACCCGCACGGGAGCGTGCTCCAGGTACTCGAAGCACCGCTCGGTGATGCTCGCCGCGACCTCCGCGCCGAGCCCACCAGAGCCGGAGGCCTCGTGGGTGATCACGAGCCTGCCCGTCTTCTGCACGGATGCCGCGAGCGTCTCGAGGTCGAGCGGTGCGAGCGAGCGCAGATCGACGACCTCGATCGACACGCCTTCGGCCAGCGCCGCCGTTGCCGCATCCCTGGCCGTCGCCACGAGTGGCCCGTAGGCGATGAGTGTGACGTCTGTGCCCGGAACGACGACGTGGGCGCCACCCATCGGCGCGGCGTCCGCGAGCGGGCGGTCGATGTCAACCTCGCCCTTCACGTGGTAGCGCCGCTTCGGTTCGAAGAAGAGCACGGGGTCGGAACTGGCGATCGCCTGCTGGATCATCGTGAAGGCGTCCTGCGGCGTCGACGGGCTGACCACGCGGAGGCCCGGCGTGTGCGCGAAGTAGGCCTCCGGCGATTCGGAGTGGTGCTCGGCCGAGCCGATGCCGCCGCCGAACGGCACACGGATCGTGATCGGCAGCGTCACGGCGCCCTCGGTGCGTGCGTGCATCCGCGACACCTGGCTCACGATCTGGTCGAATGCGGGGTAGATGAAGCCGTCGAACTGGATCTCGACGACCGGGCGGTACCCGCGGAACGCGAGGCCGACAGCGGTGCCGAGGATGCCGGCTTCGGCGAGCGGGGTGTCGACGACGCGGCGCGGGCCGAATTCCGCCTGCAGCTTGTCGGTGATCCGGTAGACGCCGCCGAGCGCACCGATGTCCTCACCCATCAGCATGACCTTCTCATCGCCGGCGAGTGCGGCGCGCAGTCCGGCGTTGATCGCTCCTCCGAGTGTCATCACGGTCATCGTGCACCTCCGTTGTCTGGGCTCGTTGAGTCTGCGGGGGCTGAGCCTGCTCCCTCCGGTGGTTCGAACTGCTCCAGGTAGACCCGGTACTGCTCGCGCTCCCGCTCCAGCGCGCTGTGCGGCTCGGCGTAGACGTGGTCGAAGACGCTGAGCGGGGCGGGGTCTGGCAGTGCGATCGTGACGGCGCGCAGCTCGGCGGCCGCGGTGTCCGCCGCATCCGCGACCTGCTGTTCGAACTCGGGCGTGAACGCCCCCATCTCGCGCAGCAGTGCCTCGACGCGGCGGATCGGGTCACGGCCGGCCCACAGCTCCAGCTCGGCCGGGTCACGGTAGCGGGTGGGGTCATCGGCGGTCGTGTGCGGTCCCATGCGGTAGGTCACGGCCTCGATGAAGGTCGGGCCGCCGCCGTTCCTGGCGCGGTCCAGCGCGCTCCGCATGGCCGCGAACACCGCGAGCACGTCGTTGCCGTCAACGCGGATGCTCGGGATCCCGAAGCCGGGCGCCCGGTCGGAGATGGCGCGGTGCGCCTGCAGACCGACGGGCTCAGAGATGGCCCAGTGGTTGTTCTGGCAGAAGAAGATGACCGGGGCCTGGAAGCTCGCGGCGAAGACCATCGCCTCGTTCACATCGCCCTCGCTCGTCGCCCCGTCGCCGAAGTAGGCCACGGCAACGGCGTCGGCGCCGTCGTTCTGAACGCCCATCGCGTAGCCCGTGGCGTGCAGCGACTGGGCACCGATGATCACCTGCATCGGGGCCATGTTCACGGTGAACGGGTCCCATCCGGATGCCGAGATCCCCCGCCATGCGCGGGTGAGCCCCTCCGGGCGTGCACCGCGCACCCAGGCGACGGCCATCTCGCGGTAGCTGGAGAAGACGAAGTCGTCCGCCCGGAGCGCTCGGGCTGAGCCGATCTGCGCGGCTTCCTGGCCGAGCAGCGGTGGCCACAGGCCGAGCTGGCCCTGGCGCTGAAGTGCGATGCCCTCCGCGTCGAGTCGGCGCACCACCACCATGTCGCGGTACAGACCGCCGATGGCCTCTGCATCGAGTTCGCTCGCCCACGGCTCGAGCTCGGCGTTGGGAACACGCTCGCCCGCGGCGCTGAGCAGTCGGGCAGCGGTGTCGTCGTCGGCGATCGCCGGCGCCGTGTCGGAGCGGGTGGCCGCGTCCTGTTCCGGCGAACTCGGGGCCGGGGATCCCGGTTCACTCGAGCCCGGTTCCGGGTTCTGGTCCGCCATCGTCTGGCCTGGCATCGGGGTCGGTATCTGCGTCTTGATCATCACGCGAACTCCGTTCGGTCACGGCGACAGTCGATCGCGCTTGTGGCGCCCTCGACCCGGCATCCGGCCACGCTGCCGGTGCTACTGCGAGGCTACGCCGCCTGCACATCAAGCACAATCACCGCGGAATCTCTTGAGCATGTTGCTCTATGCAGCGGGGGCACGCGGTGGTATTTTTGCGCACTATGCACACTCTGGACGCAAGCGATGTCGAGCTCCTCCTTGCACTCTCCGCCGAACCGCGATCCACGACCGTCGCCTTGGCCGAACAGCTCGGCCTCAGTCGCAACACCGTGCAGGCCAGGATGACGAAATTGGAGTCGGCCGGGCTCTTCGATTCCTTCGAGCGCCGGCTGAACAGTGCGGCCCTCGGGTACCCGCTGACGGCCTTCATCGAGGTGCACGTGAAGCAGAAACGCATCTCATCGATCGTGCGAGAACTCGCCGCCGTCCCCGAGGTCGTGCAGGCGCACGGCCTGAGCGGTCGCAGTGATCTGCTCGTGCGCGTCGTCTGCCTCGACGCGGAGGACCTGTTCCGGATCGACGCGCTGATCCTGGCCTGCCGCGGGGTCAAGCGCACCCAGACGTCGCTCTCGATGGGCGAGCTGATCCCGTTCCGCCTGGAGCCCCTGCTGCGGCGCCGCCTCGGCGTCTCGCAGCGCTGACCACCGAAGCGCTGCGCGCCACAACGTGAGCGCTGCGCCACATGATGTGGCGCAGCGCTCATGAACTGGCAGAGCGGCCGCAGGAGGCGGCATCCGCGACTCAGCGGCGGAGCACCCCGTCGTTCGCGAGTGCCCGCGTGTACCCGAGTGCATTGCCCAGCGCGTTCGGGTGGAAGTTCGCCGGCGCGAGCAGATTGGCCTGATCGAAGCTGATGTACGGCAGCCGGGCCCCGATGCCATGGCCGGCGAACTCCTGTGTCACATCGACGTGGATGATCCGGGTGTTGCCCGTCGCCGCGACGGCGCCCTGGATCACGGCGTTCAACGCGTCCGTCGCCGTGTTGACGAGGTCGCCGAGCGGCGCGACACCGGGATTGAACAGCTTCGGGTAGTTCATGACGACGACGTGCGCCTCCGGGAGGGTCGCGGCGATCGTTGAGTACAGCCCGGCGAGCTGGGGGCCGAGGGCCTGCAGCTTCGCGGTGCTGGCGGCGATCGCGGCGGCGCAGAGCTGCGACGCCGGATCCGGAGCGCAGGCGGCGAGCACGTCGTTCGAGCCGGCGTCGATCGCGCCGACCGTGAGGGTGACGAACTTCGTTGACGCGCTCACGCCCACGAGCTGGGCACCGACATCGGCGACCGTCGCGCCGGAGCACGCCTTGTTCTCGACCAGTCGGAGCCGGCTGAACACGGCGGCGATGCTCGGGTAGCTCGCGTACTTGCTCTGCATGCACGCCCCGGCCTTGTACGGCGGAGCGCCCTGACCGGCGGTGAATGAGTCGCCGAGCGCCACGTAACTGGCGGAGGCCGGAGGCGACCATCCAGAGCTCGGCACGGCCGCCACGGCGACGTTCGCGGGTGCAGCGCCCTGCAGTGCGGTGGCTGGAGCCGCGGCAACGCCCGCGACCAATCCGATGGTGATCAGAGAGAGGGCGCCGAGGCGCGACAGGAACCGCACGCGTAACTGAGGATTAGTCAACATGGGCGCACAGTACTCCGCCCGCCGGAGGCACGGCAAGCGTTTTGTCCCTCCTCCGGGGGGCGTCGGTTGCGGACTGGAACGACGGATGCCCGCCTCCACGAGGGAGACGGGCATCCGCGGTGTTGCGTGAAGCAGGGCTGACTACTCGGCAGCGCCTTCGGCCGGAGCCTCGGCGTGCTCGGCCTCGTGGCCACGGCCTTCGCTGTCGGCGGCCTCCTCGACGACAACCGGGGCCAGCGAGAGCTTGCCACGGTCATCGATCTTGGTGATCTCGACGAGGATCTTCTGGCCGACGCCGAGCACGTCTTCGACGTTCTCGACACGCTTGCCACCGGCGAGCTTGCGCACCTCGGAGATGTGCAGCAGGCCGTCCTTGCCGGGGAGCAGCGAGACGAACGCACCGAAGGTGGCGATCTTCACGACGGTTCCGAGGAACTGCTCGCCAACCTCGGGGTTGGTCGGGTTCGCGATGGCGTTGACCTGCGCACGCGCAGCCTCAGCCGACGGGCCGTCGACGGCGCCGATGTACACGGTGC
>JBEVGZ010000065.1:0-3312 GCA_040511515.1 Microterricola sp. | reverse complement strand
ACGCGCACGATCGATGTGCCTGGCGGCTTCACTGTGACGGATGCCGCTTCGACGTGGTGCCAGCTGGCGGCCGAGCTCAGCCGTGAGGAGCTCACCGCCGTCGCGGACTATGCGCTCTCGGGGGTGCCGCTTTTCGGTTCTCGCCGGAGCGCGCCGCTGTGCTCACGGGACGAGCTCAGCGCGGCCATTGCTGAACACGGGGCGCGCGTCGGCGTTGCCAAGTTGCGTTGGGCGCTGGAGCATGCGCGCACCGGCGTCGACTCAGCACCCGAGACGGCGCTTCGTCTACTGCTCGTGGAGGAACACTTCACCGAGCCCGTCGTCGCGCTGTCCGTTCTTGTCGAACGCGGGACCATCATCCTGCATCCCGATCTCGCCTGGCCCGAGCTGCGCGTGCTGCTGGAATACGAGGGCGACGGGCATCGCGAGAGCAAGCGACAATTCCGAGCCGACATCCGCCGGCGCGAGATGTTTGAAGCGGCCGGCTGGCGAGTGATCCGCGTCACCGCCGACGATCTGGGCCCTCTGCGAGACGAGTTTGTCGCGCGGGTGCATTCGGTGCTGGCCTCGCGAGTCCGGGATCTGGCCCTCATCGCCCGCTTGCCCCATCAAGTGCAGTAATCGCCCCCACAATCGCCGTCGTCGGGCGGAATCTGCGTGTGCTGCGGCGGGTGGCGCGGCGGGCGCTACGCGGCGGGCGGCGCCGTGCTGCCACGCACGACGAGCTGCGGCGACACCGACTCTGGCTCGGCCGCTGCGCTCGGGTCGTCGATGCGACGGAGCACGTGGGCGACGGCGCGACGGCCGATCTCGTCGAACGGCTGCGCGATCGTCGTCAGGGCCGGGCTGCAATAGGCGGCCAGGGCGATGTCGTCGAAGCCGACGATCGAGACGTCCTCCGGAACGCGACGGCCGAGCTCGTGCAGCGCACGGATCACGCCGAACGCCATCTCGTCGCTGGCGACGAACACCGCGGTCACCTCCGGCATCCGCCCGATCAACAGGCCGGCCTGATAGCCGGATTCCGGCGACCAGTCGCCGTGCAGTTCCGGCGGCACGGCGCGGCCGGCGTTCTCGAGCGTCTCGCGCCAGCCATGTGCGCGGCTGGCGGCGTCGAGCCATTCCAGCGGGCCGGCCAGGTGCCACACTGTCTGGTGGCCGAGGTCGAGGAGGTGCTCCGTTGCGAGGCGGGCCGCAGCGACCTGGTCGAGCTCGACGACCTCGGCGGACTCTGTACGCGAGCCGTCGATGGTCACGGTGGGGATGCGGCGGCTGAAAGCCTCGACGTCGTCATTCGCGCTCAGCACGGGAACGGCCAGCACGATGCCCTCGACGGCCTGCTCGACGAGCCTGGCCATGGCGGAGGCGATGGCCGGCGCATCGAGGGATGCCGTCGTCGCCGTCGACACGGTGTATCCGGCGGCGCGCGCCGCGCTCTCAATGCCGTACGCCATCACCGCACCGGAGTAGTTGACGGTGGCCAGGCTCACGACGCCGATCGTGCGGCTGCGGCCGGATGACAGGGTTCGCGCCGCGCTGTTCAGGCGGTAGCCGAGCTGCTCGACGGCGGCGAGCACCGCGACCTTCGTCTTCTCCTTGACATTCGGATGCCCGCTGAGCACCCGCGAGACGGTCTGCGCCGAGACACCGGCCAGCTCGGCGACGTCGGTCATCCCCGGCGGGCGCGAGCCGCCGGCCGTGGCGGTCTGCTGACTCATGTGCTGCCCCTCCTGCGGAGTCAATGTGGTGACGGCGGCGCGGCAGTTGCACGGAGCCGAGGTCACGATTGATAACGATCATAGTGCCAAAGATCCCTGAATTGCCGGGATTTTGCGACGAGTTTCGAGCAATCTTGTCGCAGCAATTGTTACCGATAACAAAGTGTGGCATAGTCGTCCCAGCCACATTCTGGATCAAAGGAGAGACAGTGAAGAAGTCCGTATTCCGCTCTGCCGGCCTCGCCGGCGTCGTCACGCTCGGCCTTGCGCTGACGGCCTGCGCAGGTGCTGCCCCCGCCGCAACCGGCGGCGATGACAGCGGCACGCCCACCGAAGTGACCTTCTGGGGCTGGGCCCCCGGATACTCCGAGGCGGTCGACGCCTACAACGCCTCGCAGAATGACGTCACGGTCACCTTCGAAGAGGTGGCGCCCGGTGCGAAGGGCGGATACGAGAAGATGCTCAACTCGGTCACCGCAGGCAACGCCCCCTGCCTCGCACAGGTCGGTTACGAGACCCTCACCAGCTTCGCCGCGCAGGGCGCTCTCGAAGACGTCTCGGAGTTCGCCAACGCGAACGAGGGCGAGTTCACCCCGGCCAGCTGGTCGGCGATGAGTATCGGTGACGCCGTCTACGGTGCTCCCGTGGACCAGGGCCCGATGGCACTGTTCTACAACAAGGAGGTCTTCGACGGCCTCGGGATCGCCGTTCCGACCACATGGGACGAGTACAAGGCGGCCGGCGAGAAGATCCACGCCGCCGACCCCAACAAGTACATCTCCTCCACCTACATGGACTACGACTACGCCGGATTCAACTGGCAGGCGGAGGCGCCGTGGTTCGGCGTCGACGGCGACGCGTGGGACGTGTCGATCGACTCTCCCGAGACCCAGAAGGTTGCGAGCTACTGGCAGGGCATGGTCGACGGCGGCCTGCTGAGCCCCGCACCGATGTGGGACCAGTCCTGGTACGCCGGCCTCGGTGACGGCAGCATCGCCACCCACGTCGGAGCCGTCTGGATCGCCGGAATCCTCAAGGGCAGCGCTGCCGACGGCGCGGGCAAGTGGGCCGTCGCGCCCATGCCCCAGTGGGAGGCCGGAGATGACAAGGTCGGCAACGTCGGAGGCTCTGGCACCGCGGTGCTGAAGGGTTGCGCCACCCCGGAGGCCGCGTGGGACTTCGCGCACTTCATGAGCACGGATGCCGACACCTTCACGAACCTCGTGTCGACGGCCGGCCTCTACCCCGCCGCAACCGAGCTGCTCAGCCTCCCGGTCCTCACGGAGGGCGACGACTACTTCGGCGGCCAGGCGATCTTCGACGTCTTCGCAGAAGCCTCGCCGAACGTCGTCACCGGCTGGACCTGGGGCCCGAACATGCCGGAGACCGTCGGCTTCCTGAACGACGGACTGGGCAAGGCCTGGGCCGGCGACGGCACGATCGCCGACGCGCTCGCCTCGACGCAGGCCAAGACGGTCGACGCCCTCACGGCGCAGGGCCTCAGCGTCACCGAATAGCACCACCTCATAGAGACACCGGTGGCGGGGGGGAACACAAAACCCCCCCCCCCACCCCCCCCCCCCCCCCAAAAAAA
>JBEVGZ010000064.1:0-3863 GCA_040511515.1 Microterricola sp. | reverse complement strand
TTGCGCACCGGCGTGCCCGTCGGCGCGGATGCCGGCGTGCTCACCCCGCGCGGGGTGTCGACGAGAGTTGCCACGGAAGTCTCCGTACTGGGATGGGTGGGGTGTGGATCGCGACTGCGAGCGCGCGGACGCGGCGGCAGCAGCGGAAGAAACCGTGTGGCGGCCGGGCGGGCCGCCACACAGTTGTCGCTACTTGACGGTGAAGCCGCTCTTCTTCAGGTCGTCCTCGGTGATGCTTTGCATCGACACGACGGCCTTCTCGAAGGCCGACTGGGTGCGGGCCTCCGCAGCCTTGGCGAACTCATCGTTGTACGCGCTGAAGGCGACGTTGACGTTCGGGCCGTAGGTGAAGGGCTGCACGGCGGCACCGGCCTCGGCGGCGATGTCGTAGAAGTCGCTCTGCTGCGCGAAGAACTCGGGCGGAGAGGTCAGCGCGGCCTTCGCGGCCTCGACGTCGGCCGGGTAGATGCCCGAGGTTTCGATGAGCGCCGCGATCGCCTCTGGCGAGGTGTTCAGCCAGGTCACGAACTCGACGGCTTCCTTGACGTGCGTGGACTGGGTGGTGACGGCGGTTGTCGATCCACCCCAGTTGCCGTTGCTCGGCTCTGCGGCATCCCACTGCGGGGGAAGTGCTGCCGTCCAGAGTCCGGCGGTGTCTGCGGCGTTGCCGGCGAGCACGCCGGGACCCCACACCGACGACACCCAGCCGACCTGGGTGCCGTCGTTCAGACCGGCGTTCCATTCCGGGGTGTACATGGGCTTGTTGTCGATGACGCCCTCTTTGACGAGGCCGCCCCAGTACGCCGCGACCTTCTGCGTCGGCGACTCATCGATGTCGACGCTCCACGCGTCGCCGTCGATCGCCCACCACGAGGCTCCGGCCTGCTGCGAGAGGCCCGTGAACCAGCCGGCGTCGTTGGCGGAGAAGGTGCCGAGGTACTTGCTCGGGTCTGCGGCGTGAAGTGCACGCGCGGTCTCGGCGTACTCGTCCCACGTCGTCGGGATGCTGAGACCGTACTGGGCCAGGATGTCGGCGCGGTAGTAGGCCATCATGGGGCCGGTGTCCTGCGGGATGGCGTAGACCGCGTCGCCGCCGAGCGTGACGGCGTCCCACACGCCGGCGGGGAAGTGATCCTCGATGTCGTTGGCGCCCTCGCCGGAGATGTCGGCGAGTGCGTCGGAGCCGACGAGCGTCGGCAGCTTCTGGTACTCGGCCTGGATCAGGTCGGGCGCTCCGCTGCCGGCCTTGATGGCGGTGAGCAGCTTGGTGATGGCCGGGTCGCCGCCGTCCTGCTTGTTCACGGTCACCTGGATGTCGGGGTTCGCCTGGTTCCAGATGTCGACCACCTTGTCGAGGTTCGGAGCCCAGGCCCAGTAGCTGAGTTCGACGGGGCCGGAGTCACCCCCGGTGGTGTCTGCCGAGCATCCGGTCATGAGCAGTGCTGACGCCGCGATTGTTGCGACGGCCGCAAAGCGAAGTGATGTGCGCATTCGTCCTCCTTGTCGAATTACTGCAGTGGTGCGTGTGGGTGGTGCATGGGTGCTGCATGTGGTGCTGGGTGTGGTGCGAAGCCCAACGCCGGGGCCGGATGTCACGCGAAAGCGTCAGCGGTTCACCGGGGGCCTGTGAGCGGTACTAGTAATTCACACAATGAAAACCGTGTCAAATAGAGAGTCAAGCGCCGACACGTCACGGTGCTTCTGTGATAGAACTGTGACCGCACACAGTCTTTGAGGAGTTCTGCCAATGTCGACATTTGTTCCCACCGCGCACGCCGAGCGCCGCCCCGCTCGTTCCGAGGCCCCGGCCCGCTGGATCCCCGGAACAGCCGCACTCCGCTACGGCGGCGACTACAACCCCGAGCAGTGGAGCCGCGAGGTCTGGGTCGAAGACATCGCCCTGATGCGCGAGGCCGGCGTCAACCTGGTGAGCGTCGGCATCTTCTCGTGGGTGCTGCTCGAGCCCCGCGAGGGCGAGTACGACTTCAGCTTCCTCGACGATCTGATCGGGCTGCTCGGCGACGCCGGCATCGACGTTGACCTCGGCACGCCGACCGCGGCGCCGCCCGCCTGGTTCTGGACGAAGTACCCCGAGGCGCACCCCGTGATGCGCGACGGCACCCGTCTCGGCTTCGGTTCCCGCGGCATGGTCAGCCCCAGCTCCCCCGAGTACCGCCGCGCGGCTACCGGGATCACCGAGCAGCTCGCCCGCCGCTACGCCCAGAACCCGACCGTCGTGATGTGGCACATCCACAACGAGTACGGCGCGCCCATCAGCGACAGCTACGACGACTACTCGGTCGCCGCATTCCGCAGCTGGCTGCGCGCACGTTACGGCACGCTCGACGCGCTGAACGCCGCGTGGGGAACCACCTTCTGGGGTCAGAGCTACGGCGAGTGGAGCGAGATCGACGCGCCCCGCCTCTCGGCGAGCGTCAGCAACCAGGCGCAGCGCCTCGACTTCCAGCGCTTCACCTCCGACGCACTGCTCGCCTGCTACGTGGCCGAGCGTGACGTGATCCGCGAGTACGCGCCGAACACCCCGATCACCACGAACTTCATGGCGACCAACTGCCCGTCGATCGACTACTGGACGTGGGCGGCGGAAGTTGACATCGTCGCCAACGACCACTATCTCGTCGCCGAGCGCCGCGACAACCACGTGCTGTTGGCGATGGATGCCGACTTCACCCGTTCCCTCGCCGGCGGCAAGCCGTGGATCCTGATGGAGCACTCCACCTCCGCCGTCAACTGGCAGCCGCGCAACATCGCCAAGCGCCCGGGCGAGCTCGCCCGCAACAGCCTCGCCCACACGGCCCGCGGCGCGGACGCCATCATGTTCTTCCAGTTCCGGGCCAGCCGTTTCGGCGCGGAGAAGTTCCACTCGGCGATGCTCCCCCACGCCGGAACCGGCACCCGCCTGTGGCGCGAGGTCGTGCAATTCGGCGCCGATCTCGGCGCACTGGCAGCCGTGCGGGGCTCGACGGTGACGGCATCCGTCGCCATCGTGTGGAGCATCGAGTCATTCTGGGCACTCGACCTCGAGTGGCGCCCCTCGGTCGAGCTCGGCCACCGCGAGCGCATCGAGGCGTACTACGCCGCACTCTGGTCGCTCGGCGTGACGGTCGACTTCGTGCTGCCCGGTCACGAGCTGAGCGACTACGACGTGGTCATCGCGCCGAGCCTGTACCTGCTCGACGCCGACTCCGCCGCGAACCTCGATGCCTACGTCGCCGCCGGCGGCACACTCCTGGTCTCCTACTTCTCCGGCATCGTCGCGGAGAACGACGAGGTCTACCCCGGCGCCTCCCCCGGTGCGCTCCGGGACACCCTCGGCCTCGAGATCCACGAGTTCCTGCCGCTGTACGCCGACGAGACCGTGACCCTCAGCGACGGCCGCAGCGGCACCGCGTGGAGCGAGGACATCGTGCTGACCGGGGCCCGCGCCGTCGCCGAGTACAGCTCAGGGCCGGCATCCGGTCGCCCGGCCATCACCCGCAACGAGCGTGGCTCCGGCGCGGCCTGGTACGTGTCGACGAAGCTCGTCGGCGAGGACCTGCGCTCGCTCATCGTCACCGTCCTGAGCGAGGCCGGAACGGCGATCACCGAGTTGCCGACCGGCCTCGAGGTGGTGGTGCGCTCGAACGAGAGCACCGACTTCTCGTTCTTCATCAACCACGCGGATGCCGCGGCCACCGTGCCGCTCGGGCTGGTGGCCGCTGGCACCGACGCAATCACGGGCGAGCCCGTCGGCGCCGACGTCACCGTGCCGGCCGCCGGATTCCGAGTGATCGCCAGCCCGCGCGCGTAACCCTCGCGCGCTCCCGGGCACAAAGCGCAGGAGCAGAGCGACGCCACGTGCC
>JBEVGZ010000063.1:0-5821 GCA_040511515.1 Microterricola sp. | reverse complement strand
GCTGCGGCGATCCAACGATGACGGCGAGCCGTCCGGGACCGCGGGTCGGCCCATGCTGGAGGCCATATCCGGCCGTGATTTCATCGACAGCGTCGCGGTGGTCAGCCGCTACTTCGGAGGCGTTCTCCTGGGCACTGGCGGCCTCGTGCGGGCCTACTCGGATTCAGTGCTCGCCACGATCGATGAGGCGCACGCCCGCGGCGATGTCGTCGCCCGCGAGCGGCGTGCCCTCTACACGCTGGCGCTGCCGCATGCAGACGCCGGGCGCATCGAGGCCGATTTGAGGCACCGCGGCGTGAATATTCTCGGCACGGCATACGGCAGCCGCGCCGTCATCACGTTGAGCGGCCCGGGGCGCTCGGAGCTGCACGAACTCGTCGCAGCGGTGACGGCGGGCGGCGGCGTGCTCGAGGCGGCAGGCCACGAGCTGATCGATGTCGAGCCCTAGGCCTCGTCGACGGTGACGTCGTTGTCCGGCGGCCGCACGGCGTACCCAGGAGCGCGTTTGTGCAGGGCCAGACCGAGCAGCGGGAACAGCAGCACGGAGAGCATTCCGGCGGCGACGAGGGCCGCAGCGGTGCCCGTGTCGAGGGCGCCCTGATCGACACCGATCGCGGTGACCGCGACGATGATCGGGAGTCCGGTCGCCCCGAACAGCAGCAGCGCGCCGCGATCGGCGAGTGACGCTCCCGGAGGCGCCGCCAGCGTACTCGGCAGGCCGCGGACGACGAGGAGCGCGACCACAAACAGTGGGAGCAGCAAGAGCGCCTGGGGGTCGCTGACGAGGCCGTCGAGGTCGAAGGTGACCCCGGTGTTGATGAAGAAGATCGGCACGAGGAAGCCGAAGCCGATCGCCTCGATCTTGGCCTCCACAAGCTCCGCGTCCCGCTCGGGCGCACCGGTGAGCAGCACCCGGTACAGCACGCCGGCGGCAAAGGCGCCGAGCAGCATGTCGATTCCGAGCGCGACGCTCAGCCCGACGAGCGACACGAGAACCAGGATCACCAGGCGCACCGCGAACTGGCCGCTCGTGTGGATCGTCGAGGTGATCAGGGTGTGAAGCTTCTTGCCCGCGCCCTTCGCCGCCAGCCAGATGGCGCCGCCGGTGATGACCGCGAAGCCGATGAGCACGATCGTCGCGTGCAGCGGCGTCGTGCCGGAGAGGAAGAGCGTGATCGCGAGCAGCGGACCGAATTCGCCGACAGCGCCGACAGCCGTCGCCGAAACGCCGAACGGTGTGCGCAGCTCACCGGCATCGCGCAGCACGGGCATGATCGTGCCGAGCGCCGTCGAGGTGAGAGCGACACCGATGAACACACCGGCGCCGATGGTGGGGGAGAAGAGGATGCCGGCGCCGACGCCGAGCAGCAGAGAGACCAGCCAGCCCAAGCTGGCGCGCTGCATCGGTCGACCCTTGATCCTGGCGAAGTCGATCTCGTTACCGGCGAGGAAGAACAGCATCGCCAGACCGAAGTCCGCGAGCATCTCTGTGAATTCGTTCGGCTGCACCCACCCGAGCAGGGATGGCCCGAGCAGGATTCCGAGGACGATTTCGAAGACGACCAGAGGGATCTTGACGACGCGACCGACTGCCCGACCGAGCAACGGGGCGGCGGCGGCGATCGCGGCGATGACCACGAGTGAAGTGATCGGACTGCTGTCCACGGGGCTCCTTGCTTGCGCTACGGTGGCACGTTCTGTTGGTGATGATAGCGAAGGCTCGGCCCGTGAGGCGGTAGCGGCGGCAGCGGCGCGCTAGATTCGACTCATGCGCGCGCTTCAGTCCCAGATCATGGCCGACCTCAACGTGACCCCGACGATCGACCCAGCCGTCGAGGTTCGCCGACGCGTCGACTTCCTCATCGACTACCTCGGGCGCACGGGGGCCACAGGTCTCGTCCTCGGCATCAGCGGCGGTCAGGACTCCACGCTGGCCGGTCGGCTGTGCCAGCTGGCCGTCGAGGAGATCGCCGCAACGCGCTCGGCCGACGGCGGTGCCGCGCCGGTCTTCGTCGCTGTGCGCCTGCCATACGCGGTGCAGCGCGACGAGGACGATGCGCAGCTCGCACTCGACTTCATCCGGCCCTCCCAGACCGTGACGTTCAACATCGCGGCCGGTGTCGACGGCATCGCCGACGAATTCCTCCAGGCGACGGGCGAGGCCGTCACCGACTTCAACAAGGGCAACGTCAAGGCGCGCGCCCGCATGATCGCCCAGTACGCGATCGCCGGACAGTTCGGCTACCTGGTGGTCGGCACCGATCACGCAGCAGAGGCCGTCACCGGATTCTTCACCAAGTACGGCGACGGCGGCACCGACCTCCTGCCACTCGGCGGTCTCACCAAGCGGCAGGGCCGCTCCATGCTTCAGCACCTCGGTGCGGCAGAGCGGCTCTACCTGAAGGCGCCGACGGCCGACCTCCTCGATGAGAACCCCGGCCAGACCGATGAAGCGAACCTGGGGCTCAGCTACAGCGACATCGATGACTACCTTGAGGGCAAGGAGGTGCCGGATTCCGTCGCAACCGCCATCGAGAGCCGGTACCGCGCGACCGAGCACAAGCGTCGCACCCCGGCCTCGCCGGCCGACGCCTGGTGGCGCTAGGAGCCAGGCGCTAGGAGTCAGACGCTAGGAGCAAGCGCCGGACGTCAGGCCTCAGGACTCGCTCGACGCCGGTGCGGCGTTCGGCTGCCGGAGTGCGTCAACGTCGTCCAGGAGCTTCTGCGTGTCAACCGGCGCGGTCGGCGCGGCAGCGGCCGGCGGAAGTAGCGGGGTCGTGTACTGCGCCTGGTGCTGCTGGGCGACCCACGCGTCCTGTTCGGCGAGCAGGGTGCGCTCGGTCTCGCTCGCCGAGAGCTTCCAGCGCTCAAGGTCGCTGGCGAAGACCTTGCGGGTGCGCCCCGGCTTGCTCTGCCATTCGACCATGCGGTCGCGGAATTCGGCGACGGCGGGGTCGAGCTGGTAGCCGAACGTTGCGGATGCGCGCTTCAGCTCGTGCAGCTGGTGAGCGGCCCAGTCGGCGGCGACAGCGGAGCCGCGGATGGGCAGCATGCGGATCTGGATGTCGGCCTGGCCGACCGCGCGGTCCGAGAGGACCTGTTCCTGCGGCGTGAGCGAGTTCCACACCGACGCCTCCGTCGACGCATCGACGAGCGCGATGATGGCGGCCGCCTTGATCTCTGCGTCACGCTGCGCGATCAGCCGATTGGTGGCGCCGCGGGCGATCCACGCGGCAAGCAGGCCGGAGACGATCATGGCGATTGCAATGACCGCGGCGGCGAAGACCACCGGCTGCGCACTCGAAGAAAACAACCAGTCTGAGAAATCGTTCAACCACTGCATGAGGCGCACTCTACCCGCGGAGCGGGGCGGCACAGGCGCTTGCGCCCGGCGCGCCTCAACTCGCGCATGAACTCGCGTTCAGTCCCGTGCCCGACCCCTGCCTCATTCAGCGAAAGCACTCGGCCGCGGTCTGCGCATCGCCGAAATCACCGAGGCCGGAGTAGTGCACGCCGTCGGAGAGCAGTGCGCGCGCGGTGAAGCGCTGGCCGCGTTCCGCGCCCGACTCGCACCGCTCGATGTGGCCGAGAATCGCCCCGGCCGTCGTCGTGACCCGCCACAGCCCGTCCCGGACCGGTACGAAGTTCAGACCAGGCGCGGTGATCCCCAGTGGGGCGGCCTGTGAGCGGATGAGGGTGCTGCCGTACGCCATGGTGCTCCTTCGTCGGGACTTCTCTGACGATGTCAGCGTAGAAGACACCACCGACACGACTAACGGTCGGAGCGATCGGTCGGGAGCAGGGCGATGGCGGCCGGCTCCGGATCGATGATCTTGTTCACCCTGGCGGTCTGGGCCAGGACGATCCCGGCGGTCACGATCGCGACACCGAGCAGCTGGGCGAGGTCCAGTGCTTCGCCGAGCCAGAGCCACGCGACGGCGAACGCGAAGAGCACCTCAGCGGATGACGTGATGCCTGCGGCCGTCGCCGTCAGATGCTTGAGCGCGAGGAAGGAGAACAGGAAGGGCGCGAACGTCCCGACGACCGCGGTGACGGTGAGGGGCACCCACACCGGGAGCACGACGGCATCCAGTGCACCGCCCAGCGACACCGGGGACAGCAGAAGCGCGGGGTCCACCTGCCACCAGCCGCTGAAGAACGCCCAGAACAGCGCGGCGAAACCCATCGCCCAGAACGCGACGACCAGGGGAGAGCTGGCGCTCACCTGCCGTTCGCCGACGAGGAAGTACACGGTCAGGCTTGCCGCGGCGCCGAGTGCGAAGAGCACACCGATGGGCGAGACGTCACCGCGGCCGATCTGGGCGACGAGGGCGAGACCGACGAGCACCAGCGCGATGGCCAGCCACAGCCTGGCCTTCACCTGTTCCTTGAAGACAAGCTTGGCGATCACGGCGACGGCGACGACGGCGAGGTACTCCAGCAGCAGCGTGAGCCCGACCGGCAGCAGCGTCAGCGCAACCGCGTAGCTCCACTGCAGCAGGGCGATGCCGACGACACCGAGGACAGCCATGATGCCGAGCTGCCGCCAGCCGATCCGGAACGCGCTCCGATCGGTGATGAGCAGCCAGGCCCCCGCGATCAGGGTGACGGTGAGTACGCGCACAAAGGTGAGCTGGGCCGGGGTGATCCCGGCCTCCAGCACGACCTTTGCAAGAGAGCCGTTCGCTCCGAAGAGGATCGCCGCGATCAGCGCGTAGACATAGCCCAACGGATCAACGCAGGCCGGTGCCGTCCACCGCGAACGGCTCGATGGCTGCGATCTCCTCCGCCGTGAGCGGTGCGGCCTCCAACGCGGCGACATTCTGCTCGAGCTGGGTGACGCTGCTAGCCCCGATGAGCGCGCTGGTGACGGTGGACTGACGCAACACCCAGCTGAGGGCGAGCTGGGCGAGCGACTGCCCGCGCTCAGCGGCGATCGCGTCGAGCGCGCGGGCGCGTTCGAGGTAGATCGGGCTGATCTGCTCGGGGTTCAGGAAGCGGCTGGTTGCCGCGCGGGAGTCTGCGGGGATGTCGCCACCGAGGTAACGGTTGGTGGCGAGGCCCTGTGCGAGCGGCGAAAAGACGATGCAGCCGGCGCCGAGCTCGTCGAGAACGGGGAGGAGGCCGGCTTCGACGTGACGGTTGAACAGTGAGTAGCTCGGCTGGTGGATCAGCAGCGGGATCTTGTGTTCGGCAAGCACGGCCGCCGCGGCACGGGTCTGCTCCGGGCTGTAGTTGGACAGGCCGACGTACAGGGCCTTCCCCTGCTGCACGGCGGTCGCCAGGGCGCCCATCGTCTCTTCGATGGGCGTGTTCGGGTCTGGCCGGTGCGAGTAGAAGATGTCGACGTAGTCGAGGCCGAGCCGGCCGAGGCTCGCATCGAGCGACGACAGCATGTACTTGCGGGATCCCCACTCGCCGTACGGTCCTGGCCACATGTCGTAGCCGGCCGTGCTCGAGATGATCAGCTCGTCACGGTAGCCACGGAAATCCTCGGCGAAGATACGACCGAAATTCGTCTCGGCCGCACCGGGGGGCGGGCCGTAGTTGTTGGCGAGGTCGAAATGCGTGACGCCGAGGTCGAACGCCCGGCGGAGCACGGCGCGCTGCGTGTCGATGGGGCGCTCGTGGCCGAAGTTGTGCCACAGACCGAGGGAGATCGCGGGCAGCTGAAGCCCGCTCCGTCCAGTGCGATTGTATTTCATCGTGTCGTATCGGTCCGCGGCAGCAACGTAGCTCATGGCACCACTCTAGGGTGCCTGCGGCACGTGCTCGTCTCTTTTACACAGTGAGGCAGCCGAGGCGAGAAGTGCACAGCTTG
>JBEVGZ010000062.1:0-2523 GCA_040511515.1 Microterricola sp. | reverse complement strand
GGAAGAAGATGCAGCGCGTCACGCCGTGGCTGCTGCCGGAGGGCGACCCGCCCGAGCGCGAGTACGTCGTGCCGCCGGAGTCGATGATCGACATCACGCAGACGATGGCCTGCATCCAGTGCGGCGCCTGCGTCTCGGACTGCTTGTCGATGGAGGTCGATCCCAGCTTCATCGGGCCGGCCGCGCTGGCCAAGGCCTACCGCTTCGTCGGCGACCCGCGCGACGGGCGCCACGAGGAGCGCCTGAAGGACCTCGCCGAGGACCCGGGCGGCATCTACGACTGCACTCACTGCTTCAACTGCATCGAGGCGTGCCCGAAGGGCGTCGCGCCGATGAGCCAGATCATGCGACTGCGCCGGATCGCCGGCGCCGATTACGAGATCGAGGACCGCAACAACGGCCACCGGCACGAGAAGGCGTTCGTCAAGAACATCGAGAAGAACGGCCTGCTGCACGAGGCCGACCTGCTGCCCGACTCATACGGCGGCAAGTTCCACCCGCGCGCCGTGCCCGAACTCGTCAGCTCGCTGCCGATCATCCTCCAGGCCGTCCGCCGCGGGAAGGTGACGCCGAAGAAGGCGCTGCTGCACGAGCACAAGGCGGACAAGGACGTCAAGCGCATCTTCCGGCAGGTCCACGAGAAGGATGAGCGATACGAGCTCAACCTGTACGTGGTCGGCTACGAGGACGACGAGGAGGAGGCGCGCTCGTGAAGGTCGCGTACTGGCCCGGCTGCGTGAGCCGCGGCTTCACCCCGGAACTGCACGGCTCGATGGCCCAGGTCGCGCCGCTGCTCGACATCGAGCTCGTCGAGCTCGACCGAGCCGCCTGCTGCGGCGCCGGCGTGCTCGCCGAGCACAACCAGGAGCTCGCCGACACCCTGAACGCGCGCACGTTCGCGCTCGCCCAGCAGGTCGAGGGCGCCGACCTGATGATGAACATCTGCTCGACCTGCCAGGGCGCGCAGAGTGAGTGCCAGGAGCGGCTCGACGACAACACCGATTACCGCGAGCACGTCAACCAGACGCTGGCGAGCGACAGCCTGCGCTACGAGAAGGGCATCGTCAACAAGCACTTCCTGTGGCTGATGGTCGAGGAGATCGGCCTCGACACCGTGCGCTCGAAGGTCACGCGGCCGCTGACCGACCTGCGCGTGGGGCCGTTCTACGGCTGCTACATCGTGCGGCCGACCGCCCGGCTGGGCATCGACCGCGAGCACCCGCGCGACCGCTACCTGCACCAGCTCATCGACGCGCTCGGCGGGACGGTGGTCGACTACGCCGGCCAGTACAAGTGCTGCGGCTTCCCGATCATCACCATGAACAAGGAAGCGTCACTGAAGCAGGCCGGCCGGCATCTGGGCGACGCGCTCGACGCCGAAGCAGACTTCCTGGTCACGCCGTGCCCGCTCTGCCACCTGAACCTGGACCTCCAGCAGCCGGGGGCCGAGCGGATCGTCGGCCGTGAGCTCGGGATGCCGGTGCTGCACCTGCCGCAGCTCGTCGGCCTCGCCTTCGGGCTGTCGCCGAAGGAGCTGGGCATGAGCAAGCACGTCGTGCGGCCGACCTCGGTCATCGATTGGTCGACCTCCGTCGTCGGAAGCGTCGCCGCGTAGCTGCCGCACGAGTCTCACGGTCGAGCTCGATGAGGAGTGCGAGCACTCGCTCGCGTGTCTCGGACGGCTCGGCGAAACGCCGTCGTGCCGCGCGGGCGTAACCCTCGTCCGGAGGGTCGAGAATCCCGATTACGCACAGCAGCGGCGCGTGCCTGTGCTCGAACGCCCAGCGGTGTGGTGGGGGCACCAAGGCGAGCAGACGCACGAGACGGTCACGTTCCGAGACAGAGAGGACGCGACCGGGGACGACGGTTTCCTCGTGGCGCGGCTCCCATCCACGCGGCCGAAGGGCGGCTCGGCGCCGGACAACCGTGCCTTCCCTCTGATGCGTACTGATCTCGCGCATGAACGAAGCGCCCGCGTACAGCGCGAGCAGGCGAGAGCGTCTCAGGCAGACCCGCCGCTGGCCATACCACTGATGTGGTATCTGCGCTGGCGTAGTCCGTCGACGCGTCGTTTATCGCCGCCGCTTGGGCTGCGACGTGAGGTGCCACCCGTCGCAATGCGGACACGCGTACGCGCGCCGCTCGCGGCGGCGCCGCCGCCCTCGCAGGTAGCGATCCACCCAGATGCCCCACAGCGTCCACTTGGCGCTGGCGGCGGTGCCGTAGCGGATCTTCTCCTCGCAGCGCTTCATCTTCCTCAACGACCTATCGGCACGGCGAAGCGCGGCCATGAGACGACGCGTGCTGTCCGAGGCTTCCGCGAGCGAGTCGGCGCACAAGCGCGCGCGGCGGGGGCTCTGGAACGAGAAAAGAGGGCCAGCCCGGGCCCTCTTTCGCTCGTTTCGATGGCGTACCCCAGTCCGCCCCAGCAAACTCGCAGGGCGTTGGATTCCCCGCCTCGAGCCGGAGGAAACCTTTTCTTTCTCAGACCCACTGGACGAGCTGGATGACGACCCCACAGGG
>JBEVGZ010000061.1:0-4714 GCA_040511515.1 Microterricola sp. | reverse complement strand
GCGTCTCGTTGCCGCCCTCTGTGTTCGAGGCCTGGTTCGTCACCGCGGCGCACGACGAGCGCGCGATCACGCGCATCCTCGACGCGCTGCCGGATGCCGCACGCGCGGCCGCCGCCGCGCAGCCAGTCCTCGTCGACTGACGCGCGCGACGCGCAGCGTCGCGAAAGGCGTGACGCGCAGCGTCGCGAAAGGCGGCAGCCAACACCAAGGCAAACTCCGGAACCGCCACCGATGCTAGCCCTCAATGGACGAGGGTCAGTCACAACGCGCAGCGTCGAAAGGCGGCAGCCCCCACCAAGGCAAACTCAGAAACCGCCACCGATGCTGGACAGCTCGTTCGACTAATAAGCCTCGGGAACCATAGTGATGCCGGGGCTTCATGTGGCGCTCTGAGACCCACCCAACAGAGCATCGTCACCGCATTGTGAGGTTTCTGATAGGGCGATTGTCAGCGGCTCTTGGCAGACTGGGTGTATGGCCTCCCTGCGCGTACACCCCGACCGGCTTGAGATCCAACTCACCGCAGCCGAAAAGGCGCTGGCGCTGCGCCGTGAAGGGATCTCTGTTCCGCGTTCGGCCATCCGCTCCGTCACGATCACCGATGACCCGTGGATCTGGATCCGCGGCATCCGCGCGCCGGGCTCACTCGTTCCGCTCGTGCTCGCCATCGGCACCTGGAAGTTCCACGGCGGCAAGGACTTCCTGATCATCAAGAACAAGCGCCAGGCCGTGATCATTGATATTGCCGATGAGGAATATGCCCGTCTCGTCGTGAGCACCAATCACGCGGTCGATCTCGTCGACACGCTCAACGTCGGTGGTGCAGCGGCCGACGAGGTCGACGCCGCGGCCGCGGGCGACGCGAAGCCGACGGCCGCCGGAACCCCGATCGGCGCCAAGCCGAAGGCCAAGCCCAAGGCCAAACCCAGGGCCAAGCCGGTCGTTACCGCGAAGCTCGCTGACACCTCCGCTGACACCGCCGCCGACACCGATGCCGGCACCGCAGCGGCAGACGCTGCGACGCCAGTTGCCACCTCGGCTGCCACCCCGGCCGTCGCGGCACCGCGCACGGCCACGAAGCCGCGCGCGACCCGTGCCCCGGCAACCGAGACGGCGTAACCGCACCAGGCGGTTACGACCGCGCTTCGCCGAGCCACTCGACGGATGCCGGCAGGCCGAGGAAACGGCCGTAGCCCTGCGCGGCCTGCTCGACGGCATCCCGCTCGGCGGCAGTGAACCCACGTAGCGTCGCGATCTGCACCGTCACATCGCGGGTGCGAAGCACGTGCTTCCACTGGCCGGCCATCACGCCGTCGATGAGCACAGTGTGCAGCAGGAGGCCGAATTCCCCCGTCGGCCTATATTCCGGTAACTGCATGAGTGTCTTGCTTGGGAAATACGACATCACATATTCGTCGTAACCCTGCACCAGATCCACGCGCGGGGCGGCCGGCGCGGAGGCGGTGGTGCCGGGTTCCACCCACCAGCACGCGAAGTCGTCGACGCCCACGGGGGTGAAACGATCGGATTCTCCGTCAGTGGCTCCGGCGAGCCCGGCTGCGGCATCACGGAGGGTGAGCCCGCTCCATACCGCGAAGTCTTTGAGTGTGACCGGGCCCCGCGTGGCGATGAAGCGAGCCACCAGCTCGGAGAGTGCCTGTTCGCGATCGAACGCCGTGACGGCCGCCGGCACGCGCTCGTCGAAGAGCGCGTAACTCCGCGCCTTGCCGAGCGTCGCACCGCTGATCACGAGCCGGGTCAGTTCCGCCTCCATCATCACGAGGCCCATGGCCATGCCGCCGAAGTCGAGGCCCGCCTGCGCGAGACTCTCCTGGAGCTGCGCGCGACTGCGGTGTCGCCCGCCGGCGAGCTCGGCCTCGATGAGCGCGAACGCACGGTTCAGCGTTGCGGCATCGAGGCTATTCCGCCGGAGATACGGGGCATTGATGCGCTGCACGCGGGGCGCCGTCAGCTGTAGCAGCCAGCGCGCGTCGGCCGGGGCGACGAAGTGCCAGGTCGGGCGCAGCACGTGGGTGCGCAGAAGCTCCCCGGCGTCGACGGCGGCGGAGAGGCTCGCGGCATCCGGCCGGCTCGTGATGCGCTGAGCCGTCGCCCAGAGCGCATAGCCGTACTCCTGCGCCTGCATGGCGGTGAAGCGGGCAACGATGCCGCCGGGGGTCTCGACGAGCGGGCTCCACAGCGCGTGACTGTGCATGCGACGGGCGATCGCCTCCGCGCGGGTGAGCTGCGCCGTCATGGGGCCGGCCTTAGGCGCGCACGTTCACGATCGTGCGACCGCGGACCGTGCCGGCCAGGATCGCCTCCGCGGTCTCCGGGACCGCGGAGAGTCCGATCTCGGTACTGAGCTCGTCGAGGAGGGCGAGCTGCGCCTCGGCCGCCAGGCGCAGCCAGGCCGCCTCGCGGAGCGCGACGGGCGCGTCGACGGAGTTCACCCCGAGCAGGTTGACGCCACGCAGGATGAAGGGCAGCACGGTCGACGGCAACTCGGCACCGGCGGCGAGGCCACAGCTCGCCACGGATCCGCCGTAGCTGATCTGGGCGAGCACCGTGGCCAGGCTCGTGCCGCCGAGGGAGTCGATGGCTCCAGCCCACCGCGTGCTCTGCAGCGGCTTGCCCGGCTCGAGGAGTTCGGCGCGGTCGATCACGGTCGCAGCACCGAGCGCGCGCAGGTAGTCGCCTTCCGTCTCCGCCCTGCCGGATGCCGCCGTCACGCTGTAGCCGGCACGGGAGAGCAACATCACCGCAACCGATCCGACACCGCCGGCCGCACCCGTCACCAGAATCTCACCGGAGCGCGGGCCGATGCCCTGTCGTTCCAGCGCCATCACCGCGAGCATGGCCGTGAAACCGGCGGTGCCGAGAGCGGCGGCCCTGCGCTGGCTGATCGCGCTCGGCAGGCGCAGCAGCGAAGCGCCGTCGACGACGGTGCGCTCACTGAGACCGCCGTGACGGCTCTCGCCGAGCCCGGCGCCATTCAGCACGACGGTGTCGCCCGGCGCCCACCGGGGGTCGCCGCTGGCGCTCACGTTTCCGACGACGTCGATCCCCGCGATGAGCGGCAGGCGCCGCACGATGCCCGGCCGCCCGGCGACCGCGAGGCCGTCCTTGTAGTTGATGCTGGAGTAGCTGACGTCGATGCTGACGCCCGTCGCAGGGCTCGGCAGCGGGCGGGGGTCGTCACCGGCCGTACCGAAGAAGCCATCGTCGAGGGTGCGCAGCACGCCGCGCCTGCTGCGGCCGGCGGCATCCGCCCCGGCGTTCTCCCCGGAAAGCTCATCGACCACAATCGCCCGGAATTGGCTGCTCATGCCCCCAGCCTAATCAGGGCCCATCCGGCCGGGGGCTTGAGCATCCGGATCACGTGACGTCGCGGCGCCAGCTCGTGAAGTAGCCGCCGACGGTCGCGGCAATCGCGATGGCGAGCAGGATGATGCCGCCCTGCCACCAGAGCAGTGCCTCGCTGCCGCCACCCGGCATGGCGATCGAGTAGAAGCTCGCCCCGACGAGCGCATCGCTGGCCGCGCCGGGGAGGAAGCGGGCGATGCTCGCCGTGACCTCGTTGAACGATGCGGCGAGGCGCAGCGTCGGCTCGACGAACTGGGTGAAGGCGATCACGATGATGAGCGCGGCGACCTGGCTGGGAACCAGGGTTCCGAGTCCGACGCCGACGGCGGCCCAGAGGGCCATGGCGAGCACGCCGCGGGCGATCATCGTCCAGCTGTCCTCCGCACCGAGCCCGGTCTCCAGGTCGAAGGCTCCAAGTGCCGCGGCTCCCAGTCCAACCGTCGCGACCCAGGCGACGACACCGAGACCGGCGCCGACGAGCAGCATCGCCAGCACCTTGGCCGAGAGCACGATGCCGCGGCGGGGCGTCGCCAGGAACGTCGGTGTAAGCGTCTGGTGCCGGAACTCGCCGGTCACCGCGAAGGCACCGAGCAGCACGGGGAAGACGTAGCCGATCGTGGTCGCCATGCTGTAGATGACGGCGTGCAGGTTGAGGCCCTCCGGCAGGGGGGAGACCCCGGCCGACGCCCCGGCATCCGCATTGGATGCCGCCCAGCCGAACAGCGCGCCGAGCCCGCCGGCCATGGCGCCGACGTAGATGAACAGGGTGAGCGCCAGGATCCACCACAGGCGGGTGGTGAAGAGCTTCGCGAACTCGGCGGAGAGTGCATTCAGGAATGTCATCGTGCGTTCCCTTCCGCCCCGTTGGAGACAAGCGCGAGGAAGGAATCCTCCAGACCGGCCTTCTGCCGGTGCAGTGCGCTGATCTCGACACCGGCTGCGAAGGCGATGCTGCCGACCTGGGCAGGGTCGGATGCCGCTACGAGCAGCCCGCCGCGCCCCATCGAGTACTCGAGCCCTGCTGCGCCGAGCGCGGACGCGAGCGCCTCGCGGTTCGGCGAATCGGCGACGACGTGCGGAGCCTCCTCGTTGTCGAGGCTGGAGAGCGGTCCACGGTGGACGAGCTGCCCGCGCGCGATGATCACGACCTCGTCGACGCTCTGCTGCACCTCGCTGAGCAGGTGCGAGCTCACCAGAACGGTGCGGCCCTCTGCAGCGAGTTCCCGCAGGAACATGCGGATCCACTTGATGCCCTCGGGGTCGAGGCCGTTGATCGGCTCGTCGAGCACCAACACGCCAGGGTCGCCGAGCAGGGTGCCGGCGAGGCCGAGGCGCTGCCGCATGCCGA
>JBEVGZ010000060.1:0-2944 GCA_040511515.1 Microterricola sp. | reverse complement strand
GGCGGGATCTCGGCAAAGCTCTGCCGTGACACGAGCCCGTCGCGCTCCAGGCTGCGCAGGGTCTGCGTGAGCATGCGGTGCGAGATGCCGTCGACGGCGCGTTGCAGTTCGGTGAAGCGGCGCGGCCCGTCGTGCAATACACCGATCACCAGCAGGCTCCACTTGTCGCCGACGCGGGAGAGGACCTCGCGGATCACGCCGCTGGCGGGATTGTCGGTGCTGCACGTCGCGGCCCCGTCGCTGTCGCCGTGGGGGAGCGGATGACCGGTGTCGATGGTGCGTGCCTGGGCGGTGCTGTCCATGGTTGACCCTTCCATTGCGCACCTCCAGGTGCGTGACGAACCGAGAAGTGCGGGTGCTCTCAGCGGAATAGGCTAACAGATCGTGCGTTACGCACTATCAGGAACTATTGCCAACTACTTTGGAGACACAATGATTATCGCCCTCTGGGTCGTCACCGGCATCCTCGCCGTCATGTTCGTAGCAGCCGGTTCGATGAAGGTGGTCAAGCCCTACGCGGAGGTGCGCGGGAAGATGGAATGGGTCGAGACCGTCAGCCCCCCGCAGCTGAAGGGCATCGGCGCCCTCGAGGTGCTCGGGGCCCTCGGATTGGTGCTGCCCGCTGCCACAGGAATCGCACCGTGGCTGACGCCGATTGCCGCATTCGGTCTGTTCGGGATGATGGTCGTCGCCGCGGCCCTGCACGTGCGCCGCAAGGAATCCGCGACCCCGAGCATCGTGCTCGGCATCATCGCACTCGTGGTCGGAATCGGCTGGCTGGCATTCGCCTAGGCCGGTGACCGCCGCGGTGGGCGCGGCCACGACGTGGCCCACCGCGGCGATCGGCGGCCGGAGCGGTTCAGCGGGCGCTCAGCAGCTCGCGCGCGGCCGCGGCATCCGTGAGCGGATCCAGCCGCACCTCGTGCACGATCGCACCGTCGAGGGTGCGCATCGTGAACACGAGCTCCTCGGATGTCGCGTTCGCGTCGATCCACGTTGCGGCCTCCTCGGAGGTGGCATCGGCATCCGGGCCGCCGCCGACGAGCTGCCCGTAGGGGAACTCGGCCGTCGGTGGCAGCCAGGCCGTGCCGTGGGTGTGCCCGGACACGACGATCTGGGCGCCCCAAGCGACGAGGGCGTCGTTCCACGCGTCGCGGCTCATCCGGCTGAACCAGTCATAGCCGCCGTCCTCGTAGTCGACCTCGACCTCCTCGATCCAGCGCAGCGGAATGTGGCAGAACACGACCCGGTAGGGGGCGTCGCGGAACTCCGGCCGGGCCGTGACCTCGCGCAGCCACTCCGCCTGCTCGGCCCGCAGCGGCTCGAAGGCCACGCGCCCCTCGAAGCTCGGGTGGGCGTCCGGCTTGTCCTCGCCCGTGTGCAGCACGACGCAGGCGACCGGTCCGACGCGGAACGCCGTGAACGGGCGGCCCTCCGGCGAGGCCACGAAGTCCTCGAGCTGGTACGCCCAGGTGCCGCGCACATCGTGGTTGCCGACGACGATCGCCAGCGGGCGGTCGGCGCTCACATCGAGGCCGGCCGGGCTGAGGATCGTCGTGGTGAACCACGCCGGGTCCTTCCAGTCGTTGCAGAGATCGCCGTTCCAGACGAGCACGTCGACGTCGGGGGTGACGGCATCCAGCGCCCGGAGGGTGTCATCGTTCTGGTGGGTGTCGTTCCACACGGCGATGTGGGCGGTGTCGGATGTCGGCGCGAGCGTGCGCACCGTCTTCCACGCGCTCTCGTGCCGCTCGCGCGGATCCAGCACCGACTCCGTCACGGCGCGCACGCGGCGCGCGGTGCCTGTCGGCCAGCCTGCAACGCGCACCCGCAGCACCCGGTCGTCTTGCGGCACCATTCCGAAGGCATCGGCGGTCACGACGCCGCGCTCTCCGTCGTCCGCTTCCCACTCGAGCCAGCCGCGGCAGAGTCGGCTCACGCCCCACACGACCTCGAAGCCGTCTTCGCGCGGCGCCATGACGACGGGCGGGCTCTCTACCAGTGTTGCGGTCAATCTGTTCTCCTCGTGCTCTGCTGCGGTGTTGTCTACTGCCGTCGTTGTCATAGTGTGCCACCGGCGTCGGGGCTGAGCTCCAGCTCGAAGCGGAAGCGCAGCGCGTCGTCGAACCACATCGTGAAGTTCGTGCCCCAGATGTTGTTGTGCAGATTCACGTGCATGCCGTCATCCGGCTCCGCGACGGCGTTCTCGAATCGCATCAGCGCCGGCTGCCCGACGGCCACGAGCGCGGCGTCGATCGGCCGCAGGGCGAGGCCGCGCTCGCCACCGCGGGAGGCCTCCGTCACTGCGTGCAGGCTGCGATTGCCGTTCCGGACGACCGCCTGCGGGTCGACCGGGCTGCCCAGTTTGTTCAGCCGCCACGGGCCAGGCGCCGGCAGCGGGCGGAAGCCGAGCCAGCTCGCCTCCGGCAGTCGGGAGGCATCCTTGCCGGCGAGATCGAGGGTGATCTGGATCGCACCGACGGCCGGGAAGCGGTAGCTGAGACGGATGTCGCGCGCGCCGCCCCACGCCTCACAGGCCTCATCGGGCAGCGCGAGGCGCAGCGCGAACACGGTGTCCGCGCCCTCGTCGAAACGCACCGCAGACACGACGCGCGGCGAGAAGACCGTGGCCGGCAGCGTCTCGGCGATCGCGAGACCCGGCTTCCGGAAGTCGGGGACGGCCCACATGGCGGTCTCGTCGAGGTTGCGGGAGTACTCCTCCATCCATCGGGCCTCATCGCGCTCGTCGAACGTCTGGTAGCTGTAGGCGGCGAGTCGGTGTTCCGGCCCCGCCCACTCGGTTCCGGCGGGGTCGATGAGCGAGCTGATGGAGCCGTCCTCGCCGAAGCGCACCCGGAACTCGCCAACGAGGTGCTCGTTGTGCTGCCGGAAAGCATCGAGGTCGATCGCCACGGCATCCGCCGGCATCACCGCGACTGTCGGC
>JBEVGZ010000059.1:0-5585 GCA_040511515.1 Microterricola sp. | reverse complement strand
GCGCACGGCACCGTGACCCGTCACTACCGCCAGCACCAGGCCGGCAAGCCGACCTCCACCAACCCGATCGCCTCGATCTTCGCGTGGACCCGTGGCCTGCAGCACCGTGGCAAGCTCGACGGCAACCAGCCGCTCATCGACTTCGCGCACACGCTCGAAGACGTCGTCATCAAGACCGTCGAGAGCGGCAAGATGACGAAGGACCTCGCACTGCTGGTCGGCCCGGAGCAGGCCTACCAGACCACGGAGGAGTTCCTCGCCGAGATCGCGGACAACCTCAAGGCTCGCCTGGCCTAAGGCGCAGCAGAGTAGTTCCCAGAGGGTCGGATGCCGTGGCATCCGACCCTCTGTCTGTGTGGCCACCCGGCCGGGCTGCCACAGAGCTGAGGCGAGCCTCGGCTTGCTGGCGCGGCCATCCAGAATGGGCCAAGCTCGAGGTATGGCCTGGATTCTGAAGAACGCCCGCCGCTACCCGCTGCTCGCGACGACGCTGCTCGTCGCAGCGCTGGGAATCGTGCTCTGGGCCAGCGGCTGGCCGAGCGCCGTGCAGTGGCTGTTCGGTGGCTTCGCCCTCGTCGTCGCTGCGCTGCAGGCCTACGAGATGGTCCGCGACATCATGCGCGGGCACTGGGGTCTCGACATCCTCGCGGTCACAGCCATCGTGGCCACCGTGCTCGTCAACGAGTACGTCGCGAGCCTCGTGATCGTGCTGATGCTGACCGGGGGCGAGGCGTTGGAAGACTACGCGGCAGGCCGCGCGAAGCGAGAACTCAACGCGCTGCTGGAGAAGTCACCGCAGTCGGCACACCGGGTGCTGCCCGGCGGCGCGATCGAGGAGATCCCGGCCACCGAGGTCGCCGTCGGCGACACGCTGCTGCTGCGCCCGGCCGAGATCGTCCCGGTCGACGGTGTGCTTCTCGGCGAGGAACTGCCGGATGGCGGGGGAGTGTTCGACGAGTCATCGCTCACCGGCGAGAGCATGCCGGTGCAGCGCCTCGCCGGCGACGCCGTGCCGAGCGGCGCCGTCAACGGTCAGGCCGCTGTGCAGATCCGGGCGAGCGCGACAGCAGGGAACAGTCAGTACCAGCGCATCGTAGCCCTCGTCGCCGAGGCCAGCGAGAGCAAGGCGCCGGTCGTGCGCCTGGCCGATCGCTACGCCGTGCCGTTCACGCTGTTCGCGCTCGCCGTCGCCGGAGCTGCCTGGGCGATCAGCGGCGACCCGGTGCGCTTCGCCGAAGTTCTCGTGGTCGCGACGCCGTGTCCGCTGTTGATCGCTGCGCCCGTCGCGTTCATGGGCGGCATGAGCCGTGCCGCCCGCAACGGTGTGATCGTGAAGGGTGGCGGGGTGCTGGAGCAGCTCTCCCGTGCACGCACGGTCGTCTTCGATAAGACGGGAACGCTCACCCACGGCAGGCCGAGCCTGGCCGAGGTGCGGCCGGAGCCGGGGTTCGACGCCGACGAGGTGCTGGTGCTTGCGGCATCCGCCGAGCAGTACTCCTCCCACGTGCTCGCCGCCTCGATCATGCAGGCCGCGCGGGATCGCGGCCTCGACCTGCGCCCGGCAGAGACGGCCAGCGAGGTGGCGACCCACGGCGTGGTCGCCAGGATCGACGGCCGAACAGTGACGATCGGCAAGTTGAGCTTCGTGCGCGACGCGGCGCCGGATGCCTCGGCCACCCCGCTCGCCGGCGGCCAGCTGTCGATCGCCGTCGCCGTCGACGGCCGCTTCGCCGGCAGCATCGTCGCCAGCGACAGCCTGCGCGAGAACGCGGCGGCCACCGTGCGCGAGCTCGCGCGTCTCGGCGTGCGCGAGAGCATGATCCTCACCGGCGATGCGTGGCCGACCGCCGAGCACGTGGCCGCCCAGCTCGGCATCACCAGGGTGCAGGCAGAGTGCATGCCGGAGGACAAGGTCATCGCCGTGCGCGAGATCACCGCCCGCCCGGTGATCATGGTCGGCGACGGAGTGAACGACGCCCCGGTTCTTGCCGCGGCGGATGTCGGCATCGCAATGGGGGCCAGGGGCTCCACCGCGGCGAGCGAGTCGGCCGATGTCGTGATCATGGTCGATGACATCTCGCGGGCAGCACGAGCCGTGCACATCGGCCAGGAGACGATGCGGATCGCGCTGCAGAGCATCTGGATCGGCATCGCCTTCAGCGTCGTGCTGATGCTGATCGCCGCATTCGGAGTGATTCCGGCCACGGTCGGGGCGGGTCTGCAGGAGCTCGTCGACCTCGTGGCGATTCTCAACGCGCTGCGGGCGATCGGCTCGCGCCGCGACCGGGCGTGGTCGGTGCCAGCGGCCCCGGCGGCGCCCGTCGTAGAGCTCGCACGCTGACGCCGAGGTGCCGCGCGGAAGCAGCCAAGGTCACAGATCCATAAAGGGGCGGATGAATGTGCACGTCGGGCTTGCGCATTGTTTGTTCGTAAGCTTTACTAACAACCATGACCGCAACGCAGCCCAGTCACGGGCGCATCCTCAGGCCCACCGCCAAGGTGCTGCCTGAGCACGCACGCGGCCACAACCGCGCGCTGGTGTTGCAGACCCTCTACGTGCAGGGTGCTCAGAGTCGGGCCGACATCGCCCGCGAAACCGGGCTCACCAAGGTGACGATCTCCGACCTCGTCGCTGAACTGATCCTCGACGGCATCGTGACGGAGCTCGGCCAGCGCGAGGCGACCCGCCCGGGCAAGCCGGCCACGATGATCGACATCGACCGCGCGGCCTTCCAGATCATCGGGATCGACCTCTCCGATCAGAACCTCCGTGGCGCGGTGCTCGACGTCGACGGCAATGTACTCGTGCGCGAGGGTGCCGACCGCGCCGGGCGCACGGGGGACGCGGCGCTCGCCGCCGTCATCGACCTCGTCGATTCGTTGGTGCAGCGGGCGAGTGCGCCGTTGCTCGGCATCGGCGTCGGCTCTCCCGGTATCGTCGACGTCACCGGCACCGTGCTCACCGCGGCGAACCTCAAGTGGGTGAAGCTGCCACTGCAGCAGCTGCTGGAGGAGCGCTTCGGTGTTCCCGTCCTCGTCGCCAACGACGCTGATGCCGCAGTGCTCGCCGAGCACAGCTTCGGCGCCGCCAGTGGCGACGTGATGCTCGTCAAGGTCGGCGCCGGTGTCGGCGCCGGGCTGATCCTCGGCGGGCGACCGTTCTACGGCAGCAACTCGGCCGCGGGCGAGATCGGCCACGTCGTCATCGGCACCGACGGCGGCCCCGTCTGCGCCTGCGGCAAGGTCGGCTGCCTGGAGGCCTGGTTGAGCGTGCCGCGGTTGACCGCGCAGCTCGACGCGATCACGGGCGACGCCGCAGCGCGCGCGGCCGAGCGCGAACTCATTCTTCGGGAGGCAGGTCGCCGGCTCGGCATCATCCTGGCCCCCGTCGTCGGAGCCCTCAATCTCTCTGAGATTGTCTTGAGCGGCCCGACGGAACTCCTTGATGGCCCGCTGGCGACAGCAACCATCGAGACACTCCGGAAACGCACGATGGCCGAGTTCACCGGCGATCTCACCCTCCGGATGACTGCACTGGCGCGCGACGACATCGTCTTGCGCGGCGCGGCCGTCATGGTCCTCTCAGGACAACTCGGGGTTTCATAGATCCCCACCAACCCGCAGCACCACACCCAACCAAGAGTAAGGAATCCGCAATGAAGAGAAGGTATGCAGGCCTCGCACTGGCCACCGCAGCGGCACTCGTTCTTGCTGGTTGCAGCGCAACCACCGGCAACGAAGGCGGTAACGACGGCGGCTCTGCCGACGGTCAGGACATCACGCTGTGGCTGATGGGTGGCGACACCCCCGACACGCTGCGCGACTACCTCAAGACCGAGTACAAGGATGCCACCGGCGGCACCCTCACGATCGAGGAACAGGGCTGGGGCGACGCGCTCGCCAAGCTCACCACCTCGCTCCCCGACGCGGAGAACACCCCCGACGTCGTTGAGATCGGCAACACCTGGTCGCCGACCTTCACCAACGTCGGTGCGTTCAGCGACGTCAGCGACATGGTCGAGGAGCTCGGCGGCGACAAGCTGATCCAGTCCTTCGTCGAGGTCGGCGCGGTCGACGGGGCCAACTACGCCCTGCCGTACTACTTCGGCTCGCGCTACAACTTCTACCGCAAGGACATCTGGGCGGCAGCGGGCAAGCAGGTTCCGACCACGCTCGCCGAGTTCGACGAGACCGTGAAGGCGCTCCGCACCGACAGCCAGTCCGGCTTCTACATCGGTGGTTCCGACTGGCGCAACGCGATCTCCTGGATCTTCGCCAACGATGGTGAGCTTGCGGAGAAGGACGGCGACAAGTGGGTCTCGACCCTCTCGTCCGACAACACCCAGAAGGGCATCACGCAGTTCGCCGAGCTCTTCAAGGGTGCATCGCTCGCACCGTCGACGGAGTTCGACAGCACGCCGTGGGTCAACATCAACAACAACGAGGCGACGGGCGTTCCCGAGGCCGCGACCATCATCGCTCCGGGCTGGGCCCACTGGTCGATCGGTGACCTCGCCGCCGACCCCGATGACGCAACCAAGACGGTCGCGACGTGGAACGACGACGTGTTCGGCACCTTCGTGCTCCCGGGTGTCGACGGTGGCGCAGCCCCCGTCTTCGCCGGTGGCTCGAACATCGCCATCTCGGCTGCCAGCAAGAACCAGGAAGGCTCCCGCGAGCTGCTGAAGATCGTCTTCTCCCCGGAGTACCAGACGCTCCTCGGCGAGAACGGCCTCGGCCCGGCCAACCTCGACTACGCCTCCGCGCTCGGCGAGGACCAGTTCGCCGCCGCGCTGATCGAGTCGGCCGCCTCCTCCAAGCTGACCCCCGCCGCTCCCGGCTGGGCCGCTGTTGAGGGTGCAGCCCTGCTCGAGGAGTTCTTCGGCAAGGTGACGGCAGGTGGCGACATCAAGGCGCTCTCCGCCGAGTACGACGAGAAGATCACCGCGCTTCTCAACTAGTCGCAGCACAGCAACACAGCAACTCAGCAACGCAGCAACGCAGCAATACAGCACCAAGGGGGGCCGCGGGAACACCACCCGCGGCCCCTTCCCCCCGTGTGCTCCAAGAATCAGCCCACCGCACTCGCATCGAAACTCGCATTGAAAGGAGGATGAGACCATGAGCTCAACCGTCGCCACCGCTCCGGACCGGGCCGCGAAGCAGGATCGATCGCCCGCCCCACCCCGGCGCCGCGTTCCCGCCCCCTACTTCCTCCTCATCCCAGCCGTCGTCATCCTCCTCATCGGAATGGGTTACCCGCTCGTCTGGCAGATTGTCACCTCCTTCCAGGAGTTCGGGCTGAAGCAACAGTTCGGCCAGCCGGCCGAGTTCGTCGGCCTCGCCAACTACTTCGCCCTCGCCACGAACCCCGACATGTGGGGCGTCGTCGTGCGCTCGCTGCTCTTCATGGCGATCACCGCGTTCCTCACCCTCGCCATCGGCCTGCTGCTCGCGGTGCTGATGACCGCGGTCGGCAAGGCCGTCCGCCTGACCCTGCAGGTCTCGCTGCTGCTGGCATGGGCCATGCCCGTCGTCGCGGCGATGACCGTGTGGATCTGGCTGTTCGACCGCCGCCGCGGCGT
>JBEVGZ010000058.1:0-4986 GCA_040511515.1 Microterricola sp. | reverse complement strand
GCGTGTCCGCCGGCTCCGCCAGATGTGCTTCGAACCCGGCCGCGCTGATCTCCTCGACCACGTAGCGCCAGCCGGTGCAGCCCTCAACCGCCATCGCCACCGGCTGCCCAGCGGCCCGACGAGCGACGTCGCGACACAGCCACCGCCGGAACCGTTCCCTGTCCGGCTGCGACACCCGGCCCCGCCACACCTCGCCGGACTCCGTCTCCAGCGCGTCGAACGTGATCTGCTGACGGTGCAGATCCAAGCCACATACCATGCTCATCGAGGACCTCCCTGTTCGAGCTCAAGCACTTGAGAAACCGAATGGTCGCCCACGCCCGAGCCGGCGAGGTCCTCACACATCGATTGTTTTGGGGGCAGCTACAGATCGGATGATCTGGACCTCAGCGTCACGGTTGCCGGCGGCCAGCGCTTGGGCGCACACCGAGCGGTCGGGTTCGGGCGGGTTCTTCGAAGCGTTCCACCGTGCGGGCGAGCTCGACGCGCGACGAGACGTCGAGCTTGTGGAAGATGTTTCGGATGTGGGTCTCGATCGTCTTCGGGCTGAGGAAGAGGGCGTCGGCGATTTCGGCGTTCGTGCGACGGTCGACGACGAGGTGGGCGACTTGAAGCTCGCGCTCGGTGAGCGATCCGATGGCGCTGTGGCTGGTTATGCCTGCAAGTGTTCGCCGATGGGTGTGGTCGCCCATGCTTCGCAGCTGCTGGTCGGCGGCGGCGCAGTATCGGCGTGCTCCGCAGGCGTGGAGAGTGGCGGCGGCGTGGCGGAGCTCGGTCACGGCGCGCTCACGATGGCCTTGTTGTGACAGGGCTCGTGCGGCGAACATTCGTGAGAGGGCGGCCTCGACGGGGGCGCCGATCTCCTCGGCGGCGAGCGCAGCGGCGCCGGCATGTTCCGCGGCGCGGATTGGATCGCCGGTGTCGAGTGCAACTGCAGCCGAGGCGCGCCCGGCCATCGCATCGGCCATGCGGAGCTGCAAACCGGCCGCTGCCGCCTGGACACGGATGGCCGCCTGTTCGGCTTCGGTGGGTCTGCCGGATGCAAGCAAGCAGCGAGTCAGCAGTTCGAGCGATCTCGCCCTGAACACGCCGGGGATGAGCGCCAGGTCGTCGCCGCCGCACGAGGCGGTGAGGACGTCGACGGCGCGCTCGGGCTCGCCGGCTTCGACGAGTGCGGCGGCCAGTGCGACTCCTGCTGCGCAGATCAGGCTTTGATCGAGGCCGCGTGTGAGGACGTCGTTCTCCTCGGCGGTGGTCAGCGCCAAGTCGAGATCGCCGGCGGCGAGCGCGGTGAGTGAGCGATTGGTGAGGTTGCCGGCGAGCGCTTGCACGTTGCCCGAAAGGCGGGCGGCTTCGATCGCGCTGTCGAGCACCTCGCCCGCTTCGACGAGCTTGCCGCGCAGCAGCTTGACCTGCCCGCGGATCGAATCGGCGAGCGGGATGAACTCGCTCTGCCCGGTCGCCCGGGCGATGGCCAGAGCGCGTTCGGCGTGCCGTTCCGAGTCGTTGTATCGGTCCAAGTAGAGCTCGGCGCCAGCGAGGTTGGCGACCGCGTCGAGACGCCGCGCCAGTTCCGGGTCATCGAGGGAGTCGACGAGCGGGGCGGCCTCGGCGCGACGTGCGTGCGCCTGCGCGGTGGCGTTGTCGGCTGCCGCGGCGAACGCGGCCACGGCGGTGGCGGCGGCGGCGAGCGGTCGGTCGCCGAGTGCCTGGGAGGCAGTCAGCGCGGTCTCGGCCCACTGGCGCATCGAGGGGTAGTCCATGACCGCGAAGCGGTCCATCGCCAGGTCGATCATCAGTGCTGCCGCCTCCGGGGATCGATGATCGCCGAGATCGTCGATGGCGCGGGCGAGTCGGGCGTGCGCCTGGTCGTGATGGCCGAGCAGGTGCTCGACGCCGGCACAGGCCGATGTGAGCCGCACCCGCAACGCGCCGGACCCGGCGGGGACCAGGGCCAGGCTCCCGAGCAGCGCTTCGTGGCCGTGGTCGAACTGACCGGTGGCGATCAGCATCCTGGCTCGGGCCAGTAGCAGCTCGACACGCAGGTCAGCGGGGGCGGTGTGCGGCAGGAGGCGGAGCGCTTCACCGAACCAGAAGGCGGCGCTCGCCGGGGCCCGCTGGGCGGCACCCTCACCGGCTTCGCGCAGCGTGGCGATCGCCGCCGTGTCGCCCTGTTTGGCCGAGTGTTGGAGATGGTGCGCCCGCTCCGCCGGCGAGGCCCCGCGGGCGGCGAGCACGTCAGCGCAACGGGCGTGCGCACCGAGTCGCCAGCCCGCCGGCGTCGACTCGTAGACCGCTCGCCGCACCAGCGGGTGACGGAACCGGAACCGGCGCGGCACCTCAGTCCGCCGAACAAGATCGAGGCGTAACAGCTCATCAACTGCTCCCAGCGCCACCCCTTCCGAGACCGCCGCCGCGCCAGCGGCGAGGTCGGGTTCGAACGGATCACCTGCCACCGCGGCGCCCTGCAGCACGAGGCGGGCACCGTCAGACAGCAGCGCAGTCTCCTCAGCCAGGGCGACCGCCACCGTGGCGGGCACGTCGATGTCGGCCGCCGACGCTTCACCACGTGACGCCGCTCTCGTCGGGCCGGCCGCTCGGGCGAGTTGCTGCAGATAGAACGGGTTGCCTCCGCTCTCGTTGTAGAGCGACGCGGCAACATGGGCGTTGACGTCAGCGCCGAGGAACTGGCGGGCCTCCTCGGCGCTGAACGCGCCGACGTCGACCCGATCGAGACCGCCGGCGTGGTGGGCCCGCTCCAGCGCCGCCCACAGCCGTGGCGGAGCTTGGCGAGGTCGCAACGCGACCGCCACCAGCACCGCCGCATCCGGTGCTCGTCGCCACAGCGCACCCAGCAGATCGACCGAAGCCGGATCGGCCCAATGGACGTCATCGAGCAGCAGCACCAACGGCTTGATCGCCGTCAAACGCTCGAGCAGCTCACACACCGCGCCGTGAGCGCGGTAACGCTCGTGAACGAGCCCCGCCCCACCGTCGGGCGCCTGCCAGGCCAGCGCCGGAAAGACATGACCGAGCTCAACGCGGACGTCGTCGTCCAGCTCCGCCAAGCGACGCGGCTCAAGGCTTCGGACGAACGCTTCGATCGCGTCGACAAACACCCAGAACGGCAGATCACGCTCCAACTCGGCTGCCGAACCCGACAGCACCACACAGCCCCGCCGGTCAGCGCGACTCGCTAGCTCGCCGAGCAGCCGCGTCTTGCCGATACCCGGCTCGCCCACGACAGCCAGCGCCGCACCCCGGCCATCGTCGAGCACGTCCAAGACGCGATCCATGAAGGCAAGCTCCTCCACGCGGCCAACGAGGCGTTCGCCGAGCACCACCACCTCCCCGCCGGAGGCTAGATCGACGCCGTCGGCCCACAAATCAGGGCCCGACCCTGATGTCGGCGCGGCCCTCGGCAGCGCACGCTGGGTCCGTGCCTCGATACCTGCTCCAGCATCGCCACGAGGCCGATCAATGCGGTGTCGTGTTCGCCGCGTTCAAGGGCCACGACAGCATCCTGCGGCGACAGGCGACGGTGGCATCCTGCCGCTCCGGCGGCCACGAGATCTGGTGGACCGTCGACGCCGCCTCCGAACCCGAAGCTCTCGCCTTGCTGCCGTACTACGTCGCCCAACGCACCACGGCGACCCAAGTCAGCGACATCGAGATCCCATGAACACCTCTGCCGCGTCCGTGGATCACCGCAAGGCCACACCCGCCGCAACCACCGAGGCGCACGAGCTCGAACCAACCAGGAGGGAAGCCACGTGAGCGCTGACCGAACCCCGACCAACACCCGACGTCCGAACTACCTCGTCGCCGCCGCACCGTTCCTGTGGGCAGTGCTGATCCTGTTCCACCCGATGCCCGGCGGAGACAACACCCTCGACGGCATCGACGACGTCGTCGACCGGTGGCTCATCGTCCACGTCGCGCAGCTGATCCTGACCCCGTTGCTGTTCCTCGCCGTGTGGCGACTCCTCGACGGCCTGTCCTCCCCGGCGGCGACGATCAGCCGCTGCGCCCTCGTCGTGTGGACGGTGTTCTTCAGCGCCTACGACGCCGTTCAGGGAATCGCCACCGGCCTCCTCGTCCGACACGCCGGCGGCGTCCCCACGGCACAACAGAACGCCATCGCCGAAGCCCTCGACTACCTCGTCTTGGACAGCCGCCTCGCCGGCGACATCTCCGCGGTGCAAATGGTGGCCGGCGCAGCCTGGCTGACCGTCGCCATCGGCGCAGCCATCGCCCTCCACCAAGCCCGCGCCGGCACCACCGTCGTAGCTCTCACCGCCATCTCGGTCGTGTTCTCAATGCACATGGCCCCCGCCGCCATCGGACTGCTCGCGCTCACCGGGGCCGTCGTGCTCCGCGAGCACCAACGAGCAACCTCACCAGCCGCCTCCGCCCTCACCACTCCGTTCACCACAGAGTCCGGGCAGCCACCCACGACGACTTCCCCTCAACTCCAAGCGAGACGCTGACGTCCAGGCCACCCTGACCGCCGACGGCAGGCGACCAGCCCACCCTCAGTCAACCGTCAACCGGGTGGCCAGCGCCCCATGCCGCGCTCACCGCGCAGTACTCGGGTCGCGCCGACAACCGGCGTTGGAGGGCACCCGCATGGTCCGTTTCGCCGAGCGTTCTGTGGCACGGTTTGGCAAGCGAACGCCGCGCGCAGATCGCCGAGTAGGGCGTGGCATCGACCCGCCTACGCGTGGGCGAACGGAATGCCGATTGGCGGTTCTGGCTCAGTTGCAGGATCTGGCATGGGTCGACGTCGGTGCAACCGGCGACTTTGGGGTATGCGTAGACGAGGAGGCCGGGCTGCCCTTCGGGCGCGGTTCGGGGGTCGCCCGAGGTTGAACAGGGTCGGCGGGCACACGTTTTTCCCGCACGCCAACGCGGCGTCCGATTCTGGGAGCGTGCGTGTGGAGCGCCCATCGATGACTCGTCGCTCGTCACACCCCAGGGCAGCGG
>JBEVGZ010000057.1:0-7605 GCA_040511515.1 Microterricola sp. | reverse complement strand
TCCACCAGCACTTGCGTGCCTGAAGCGCTCGGCGCTCGGTAGGCTAGAGTCCCACCAGTTCTTCTAGCGAAGGTGAGAATCTGCCATGGCGGATGCCCGGCAGCACGAGATGCTGATCGTCACGGGAATGTCCGGAGCCGGTCGTTCGACCGTAGCGAACGCTCTTGAAGACCTCGGTTGGTACGTTGTCGACAACCTCCCCCCGCAGATGCTGCGCCCATTCGTCGATCTCGCCGGGCGCGCCGGATCGAGCCTGCCCAAGATCGCGGCCGTCGTCGACATCCGCGGCGGCAACTTCTTCTCCGAGCTGCAGGAGATCATCCAGGCTCTCCGCGCCGGCGGAACCGAGCTGCGCGTCGTCTTCCTCGACGCCTCCGACGATGCGCTCGTGCGCCGCTTCGAGTCGGTGCGCCGGCCCCACCCGCTGCAGGGCGATGGGACGCTCCTGGACGGCATCGCGGCAGAGCGGGCGCGCATCGCGGCGATCCGCGGGGCGAGCGACATCCTCATCGACACCACGGAACTGAACATCCACCAGCTGGCGACGGCAACGCGGGAGCGCTTCTCCGAGCAGGATGTCGCCGGCGTGAGCGTGACGCTGTTGAGCTTCGGATTCAAGTACGGCGTGCCGACGGATGCCGACATGGTCGCAGACGCCCGTTTCCTCCCCAACCCGTTCTGGGTTCCCGAATTGCGCCAGCACACCGGTCTCGACGGCGATGTCGCCGACTACGTGCTCGGACAGCCGGGCGCCCACGAATTCCTCGAACGCTACGCAGCCGCACTCGAGCCAGTGCTCGCCGGCTACCAGCGCGAGAATAAACGTCACGTCACGATTGCCGTCGGTTGCACCGGCGGCAAGCACCGCTCCGTCGCCATGGTGAAGGAGCTGTCGACATTGATCGGCGGCCTTCCCCGGGTGGCAGTGAGTGTGAGGCATCGGGACCTCGGACGCGAATAGGCAGCCGCACCCGGCTGCCTGTCCACGCCTTTTGGCACTGCAAAGAATGGAAACACGATTGGCTCTCACCGCCGACGTTAAAGAAGAACTCTCCCGAGTCGAGGTCGCGAAGACCACGGTCCGGGCGGCCGAGCTCGCGACGATCCTGCGCTTCTCCGGAGGTCTGCACATGATCTCCGGCCGCATCGCCGTCGAATCCGAACTCGACTCAACCGTGCTCGCGCGACGCGTGCGCAAGGATCTCGCCGAACTCTACGGCGTGCGCAGCGATGTCTCTGTGATCGCGGCCTCCGGGCTCCGCCGCACCAACAACTACCTCGTCCGAGTGCTGGAGGGTGGCGAGACGCTCGCCCGCCAGACCGGCCTGCTCGACGCCCGCCGCCGCCCGATCCGTGGTCTGCCCAACCGCTTGACCACCGGCTCGCGTGAGGAGATCGCCGCCGTCTGGCGTGGAGCATTCCTCGCGGCAGGCACCCTGACCGATCCGGGCCGTTCGGCGGCACTGGAGATCACGTGTCCAGGCAATGAGGCTGCGATGGCCCTGGTCGGCGCAGCCGGTCGCCTCGGGATCGCCGCGAAGGCCCGCGAGGTGCGCGGCGTTCACCGTGTGGTCATTCGCGACGGCGACGCCATCAGCGCGATGCTCGTGCACATGGGCGCCGAGCAGACGGTGCGCAACTGGGAAGAGCTGCGCCAGCGCCGCGAGGTGCGGGCCACCGCGAACCGCCTGGTCAACTTCGACGACGCGAACCTGCGCCGCAGCGCGCAGGCCGCCGTCGCCGCATGCGCCAGAGTGGAGCGCGCCATGGAGATCCTCGGCGCCGACATTCCGGAACACCTCAAGTACGCGGGGGAGCTGCGCCTGCGCTTCCGCGACTCCAGCCTCGACGAGCTCGGCCACCACGCCGAGCCGCCGATGACGAAGGACGCCGTGGCCGGCCGCATCCGCCGCCTGCTCGCCATGGCAGACAAGAAGGCGGCGGATCTCGGCATCCCAGGAACCGACGCCAACCTTCCCGCCGACCTGGATGACGTCTGATTTCACCGGCCCGGAACATCATCGGTGGCCCAACGGTTGCCATCAGTAGACTGAAAATGTCGCAATCGGTCGCGAATCTCGCGGTCATGAAAGAGGAGAAAATCAATGGCTGAATACACGCTGCCTGAGCTCGCCTACGACTACTCGGCACTCGAGCCGAGCATCAGCGGTGCGATCATGGAGTTGCACCACGGCAAGCACCACCAGGCCTACGTGACCGGGGCGAACACCGCGCTCGCCCAGCTCGCCGAGGCTCGTGACAACGGCAACCTCGCCAACGTCAACAAGCTGCAGAAGGACCTCGCCTTCAACCTCGGCGGCCACGTCAACCACTCGATCTTCTGGACCAACATGTCGCCGAACGGCGGCGACAAGCCGGTCGGCGAGCTCGCTGCGGCCATCGACGACTTCTTCGGTTCCTTCGAGAAGTTCCAGGCGCACTTCACCGCGACCGCCCTCGGTGTGCAGGGCTCCGGCTGGTCTGTTCTGGCCTGGGACTCGATCGGCCAGCAGTTGATCATCCAGCAGTTCTTCGACCAGCAGGCGAACTTCGCCGTCGGCACGGTTCCGCTGCTCATGCTCGACGTCTGGGAGCACGCCTACTACCTGGACTACCGCAATGTTCGGGCCGACTACGTCAAGGCCTTCTGGAACATCGTCGACTGGGCCAACGTGCAGGCACGCTTCGAGGCCGCGCGCGTCAAGACCAACGGCCTGCTGATACTGTCATAGCGGATGGTGTCCCCGGGCACCGCCAGGGGACACCGTCGTCTCATTCTTGTTTCGTCCATCCCACGCGCTCAGCGCCTCAGTAACAGGAGTACTTTCGTGACCGTAAAGATCGGTATCAACGGATTCGGCCGTATTGGCCGCAACTACTTCCGCGCCGCCCTTGCCAAGGGCAGCGACATCGAGATTGTTGCGGTCAATGACCTCACCGATCCCAAGACCCTGGCTCACCTGCTCAAGTACGACTCTGTCGCCGGGCGCCTCGACGCCACCGTCGAACTCCAGGGCGACAGCATCGTCGTCAACGGCAAGGCCATCAAGGTCCTCGCCGAGCGCGACCCGTCCAACCTCCCCTGGGGCGAGCTGGGTGTCGACATCGTCATCGAGTCCACCGGTTTCTTCACCAAGGCCGAGCTTGCCCGCAAGCACATCGAGGCCGGCGCGAAGAAGGTCCTCGTCTCCGCTCCCGCCACCGGCGAGAACGTCGCGACCATCGTTCTCGGTGTCAACGAGCAGAGCTACGACGCAGCGATCCACGACGTCATCTCCAACGCGTCCTGCACCACGAACTGCCTCGCGCCGCTGGCCCAGGTCTTCCTGGACAACTTCGGCATCGAGCGTGGCCTCATGACCACCGTTCACGCGTACACGGCAGACCAGAACCTGCAGGATGGCCCGCACAGCGACCTGCGTCGCGCCCGTGCAGCAGCCGTCAACATCGTTCCGACCTCGACCGGTGCCGCCAAGGCCCTCGGCCTCGTCATCCCGGAGCTCGTCGGCAAGCTCGACGGCTACGCGCTGCGTGTTCCGATCCCCACCGGCTCCATCACCGACCTGACGGTCACCGCTTCGCGCCCCGTCACCGTCGAAGAGGTCAACGCCGCGTACAAGGCAGCCGCAGAGGGCCCCCTCAAGGGCATCCTCAGCTACACCGAGGACCCGATCGTCTCCAGCGACATCGTCGGCGACCCGCACTCCTCGATCTTCGACGCCGGCCTCACCAAGGTGATCGGCGACCAGGTCAAGGTTGCTTCCTGGTACGACAACGAGTGGGGCTACTCCAACCGTCTGGTTGACCTCACCGTGTTCGTCTCCGAGACTCTCTAAGCGGGTAGGGCGTGACGCTGCGCACGATTGATTCCCTCGGGCCACTCGCAGGCAAGCACGTCATCGTGCGCTGCGACCTGAACGTTCCGCTGAAGGACGGCCAGATCACAGATGACGGTCGTGTGCGAGCGTCTCTGCCCACCCTCACCGCTCTGCTCTCTCAGGGTGCCCGCGTGAGCGTTGTCTCACACCTCGGGCGCCCTGATGGGGCACCGGATGAGCGCTACAGCCTTGCTCCGGTCGCCCGCCGTCTCGGCGAGCTGCTCGGCAAGCCTGTTGCTTTCGCGACCGACACCGTCGGCGCCTCGGCGCAGGCGACTGTCGCCGCACTCGCTGACGGCGAGATCGCCGTTCTCGAGAACCTGCGTTTCAACGCGGGGGAGACCTCCAAGGTCGCAGAGGAACGGGCAGCCTTCGCGGCCGAGCTCGCCGCCTTCGGCGATGCCCTCGTCTCCGACGGCTTCGGTGTCGTGCACCGCAAGCAGGCGAGCGTTTACGAGCTGGCCGAGCTGCTTCCGAGCGCCGCCGGTCTCCTGATCGCCGCAGAGCTTGATGTGCTCGACCGCCTGACCGAGAACCCGGAGCGACCGTACGCCGTCGTCCTCGGTGGATCCAAGGTCTCCGACAAGCTCGGCGTGATCGGCCACCTGCTGCCGCGCGTCGACTCCCTGCTCATCGGCGGCGGCATGCTCTTCACCTTCCTCGCGGCCCTCGGCCACAAGGTCGGCTCGAGCCTGCTCGAGGTCGACCAGATCGACACCGTCAAGGGTTACCTGGCCGAGGCGGAGCGCCTGGGCGTCGAGATCGTCCTCCCGACGGATGTCGTCGTCGCCTCGAAGTTCGGCGCGGACGCCGAGGTTCTCGTGCGTGCGGCCGACGCCATCGAAGACACCCCGTTCGGTGCATCCGGACTCGGACTCGACATCGGACCGGACACCGCCGCACGTTTCGCGGAGGTCATCCGTGCCTCGACGACCGTGTTCTGGAACGGCCCCATGGGCGTCTTCGAGCTCGCCCCCTTCGCAGCCGGTACCCGTACCGTTGCCGAGGCTCTCACCGAGGTCACCGGCCTCAGCGTCGTCGGCGGTGGCGATTCCGCCGCAGCCGTGCGCGCACTCGATTTCAACGATGACCAGTTTGGTCACATTTCGACCGGCGGAGGTGCCAGCCTCGAGTTCCTCGAAGGCAAGCGACTTCCCGGTCTGGAGGTACTCGGATGGTAGTGAATAGAACCCCCCTCATCGCGGGCAACTGGAAGATGAACCTGGACCACCTCCAGGCCATCGCCTTCGTGCAGAAGCTGGCGTGGAACCTGACGGAGGCCAAGCACGACTTCAGTGCCGTCGAGGTCGCCGTGTTCCCGCCGTTCACCGATCTGCGCAGCGTTCAGACGCTGGTGTCGGCCGACAAGCTCCCGCTCGCCTTCGGCGCGCAGGACGTCTCCGAGCACGTCTCCGGCGCATACACCGGCGAGATCTCGGCCGCGTTCCTCGCCCAGCTCGAGTGCCGCTACGTGATCATCGGTCACTCGGAGCGTCGCACCCTGCACGGCGAGACCGACGAGCAGGTCGCTGCCAAGGTCGCCGCGGCTCTCGCGCACGACATCGCCCCGATCATCTGCGTCGGCGAGACGGCGGAGGACCTGGAGAAGCACGGCCCGAGCGCCGTTCCCGTCGCCCAGCTCCGCGCGGCTCTCGCCGGTGTGAGCGGCGCTGCCGACCTCGTCGTCGCCTACGAGCCCGTCTGGGCCATCGGCTCCGGCCAGGCCGCGACGCCGGAGCAGGCAGAACAGGTCGCAGCCGCACTCCGCGCTGTGCTCGTCGAGCTGCTCGGCGACGACGTCGCCGCGAAGACCCGCATCCTCTACGGTGGTTCGGTCAAGTCGGGCAACATCGCCGGATTCATGCGCGAGCCGAACGTCGACGGCGCGCTCGTCGGCGGTGCGAGCCTCGACATCAACGAGTTCGCCAGCATCAGCCGCTTCAAGCAGCACGTCGGTCTGTAGCCCGAAACGGTCGGAACGACAAGGGCCTCGGCGCGGCATCCGGTGAACGGGTGCCGCGCCGGGCTATAATTGTCTGTGGTCTTGGCGCGGCGTCCCTGCTTCGCATTGTGAAAGGTTTCTCGTGGAAATTCTCCAGGTAGTAATGCAGGTCATTCTCGGTTTGACGAGCCTGCTGCTGACCATGCTGATCTTGCTGCACAAGGGTCGCGGTGGCGGTCTCTCCGACATGTTCGGTGGAGGCATGACCAGCAACCTCGGTGCATCGGGTGTCGCAGAGCGCAACCTCAACCGGATCACGGTCATCCTCGGACTCGTCTGGGTCTCGAGCATCGTCGTGCTCGGCCTCATCACCAAGTTCGACACAGGTCTCTAACACGGCGCCGCACCCGCGGCACCACACAGCATCAATTCACAGCTCCATTCAACACAGCAGCGGAGGCAGCCATGGCATCGGGTGGCAGTGCAATTCGGGGATCGCGCGTCGGCGCCGGCCCCATGGGCGAACAGGACCGCGGCTACCACGCGGACCGCGTGGCCGTTTCATATTGGGATGCTCTCGGCAACGAGACCGTCCGCTACTTCTCGGCGATCCTGCCCGATGAAGAGATCCCGCTGACGATCGACTCCCCGCAGTCCGGCCTCCCGGCCGGCCGCGACAAGGAGAACCCCCCGTCGCTGGCGAAGCTCGAGCCGTACAAGACGCACCTCGCCTACGTGAAGGAGCGTCGCACGGAGGAAGAGGCAGAGCAGCTCCTCGAAGAGGCGCTCGAGCAGCTCCGCGTTCGCCGCGGCAAGGTCTCCAACAGCAACTAGTCCACGTGACCGAGCACAACAGTGAAGCCCCAGCCGAATCGGCTGGGGCTTTTCTGGTTCACGGCTGACGGTGTGATCGCCGGATCACCGCCGTACGGGATAGCGCAGGTGCAGCACACGGTTGCCCTGAATGGCCACGTCGGGATCCTCCAACAGCCGCTGCGCGTCGACCGAGCCGAAGTAGCGCTTGCCGGACCCGAACACGACGGGTGCGACGTCCATGCGCACCTCGTCGATCAGGCCGGCGGCCAGCACCTGACCACCGACGTCACCGGCGGCGACCTCGACGATCCGCTCACCCGCCAGCTCCTGCGCCGTGGCCATGGCGGCCTCGATGCCGTCGACGAAGTGAAACGGTGCCTCCGGGTTCCAGCCCTCTGGCGCCGGCCGGTGCGTCACCACGACTACGTGGTCGATTCCGCTCGGAGGCTCACCGTCCCAGCCGTCCGTCAGATCGAAGACGTGACGGCCGACGACGGTCACCCCGACCTGGTCCCAGTACGGCCGGATGTAGTCGTGGGACGTCTGCGACACCTTCAGCACGCCGCTCTCGTCCAACGGGACGTCACCGCTGGTCAACCAGTCGAACAGTGGACCCGGCTGGTCGTTCTCGTCCGCGATGAAACCGTCCACTGAGACCGAGCCATACATGACCACCGTGCCCACGGGGTCCTCCTCTGCATTGGGGTGCCCTGATTTTAGCGCGTCGCCCTGATGCCCGCCCCGATTGCTTCGGGCAGCGTGAAGAGCCAGAAAAGCCCCAGCCGATCCGGCTGGGGCTTGTCTGTCGTTCCCGCTCAGTACGAGGGGGCGATGAGTGCCTCTGGCACCTCGGCCGCTGCGTCACGGTCGATGAAGAAGACCGTGCGCTTGCGGCCCTTGATGCCACCGGCCGGAACCTCGTCACGGCTCGCGCCGGCCAGGGCCAGGCCGAGGGCGGGCGCCTTGTCG
>JBEVGZ010000056.1:0-10521 GCA_040511515.1 Microterricola sp. | reverse complement strand
CTGCGACGGGCGCAGGAGCGGCAGCGGGTGCAGGAGCAGCGGCAGGTGCCGGAGCAGCGGCAGGTGCCGGAGCAGCGGCAGGTGCCGGAGCAGCGGCAGGTGCGGCCACGGGCTCGGGAGCCGCAACCGGCTCGGGAGCCGCGACGGGCTCGGGAGCCGCGACGGGCTCGGGAGCAGCCGGCGCCTCGGCGACCGGAGCGGCGGGGGCCGCGGCAGCAGAACCGTCACCGATGGTGACGAGCGCGGTGCCGACCTCGACGGTCTCGTCCTCCTGGACGAGGATCGCCTCGATCACACCGGCGATCGGCGAGGGGATCTCAGTGTCGACCTTGTCGGTCGAGACCTCGAGCAGCGGCTCGTCGACCTCTACGCGGTCGCCCACGTTCTTCAACCAACGGGTGACCGTACCCTCTGTGACACTCTCACCGAGTGCCGGGAGGCTGACGGATTCGCTCATGCGATTGTCTCCTTCAAAGCGTTATTCATTCTGAGCTTATTGCAGTCGTGGGTGCGCGCGGCCTAAAGGGCGTGCAGCGGCTTACCGGCCAGGTAGAGGAACGCCTCGCCCATGGCCTCGTTCTGAGTGGGGTGCGCGTGGATCAGCGGTGCGATGTCCTCGGGGTACGCCTCCCAGTTGACGGCCAGCTGGGCCTCACCGATGAGCTCACCGACGCGGGCGCCGATCATGTGCACGCCGACGACGGGGCCGTCGTTGACGCGGACGACCTTCACCGATCCGGCGGTGCCGAGGATCGAGCTCTTGGCGTTGCCGCCGAGGTTGTAGTCGTAGCTGCTGATCTGGTCTGCACCGAACTTCTCGGCCGCCTTGGCCTCGGTGTAACCGACCGACGCGACCTCGGGGTCGCAGTAGGTGATCTTCGGGATGTTGACATCCTCGACGATGATCGGGTTCAGGCCAGCGATCTCCTCCGCGACGAAGATGCCCTGCTGGAAGCTGCGGTGGGCGAGCTGCAGACCGGGGACGATGTCGCCGATCGCGTAGACGCCGGGCACGTTGGTCGCGAGGCGCTCGTTCGTGATGACGAAGCCCCGGTCCATGGTGATGCCCTGCTCTTCGAAGCCGAGCCCCGCGGTGGCCGGGCCACGGCCGACGGCGACGAGCAGCAGCTCTGCCTCGATGGTCTTGCCATCTTCGAGGGTGACGACGACGCCGGACTCGTTCTGGGTGACGCTCTGGAAACGCACGCCGAGCGAGTACTCGATGCCGCGCTTGCGGAACGCGCGCTCGAGCTGCTTGGAGATCGACTCTTCCTCGTTCGGGACGAGGTGCGGAAGCGCCTCGATGATCGTGACGTCGGCGCCGAAGGACTTCCAGACGCTGGCGAACTCGACGCCGATGACGCCGCCGCCGAGCACGGCAACCTTCTTCGGGATGTAGTCGAGCAGCAGGGCCTGCTCGCTCGTGATGACGCGGCCGCCGAGCTCGAGGCCGGGCAGCGAGCGCGAGTAGGAGCCGGTGGCGAGAATGACGTGCTTGCCGACGATCGTGTCGGCGCCGACCTGGACGCTCGTGGGGGAGGCGAGACGGCCCTCGCCCTCGATGACGGTGATGCCGCGAGCCTTGATGAGCCCCTGCAGGCCCTTCCACTTGCTCGTGACGATGCCGTCACGGTGCGCGTTGACGGCGGTCATGTCGATGCCGTTGAGCGTGGCGTTGACGCCGTACTTGGCTGCGTCGCGAGCGACGTCGGCGACCTCTGCGGTGTGCAGGAGTGCCTTGGTGGGGACGCAGCCGCGGTGCAGGCAGGTGCCGCCGAGCTTGTCCTTCTCAATCAGGGCCACCGTGAAGCCGAGCTGTACCGCTCGCAATGCGGCGGCGTAGCCACCACTTCCTCCACCGAGGACGACAATGTCAAAATTCTGCTCGGACACTCAGTTGCTCCCTATGTGCATCAGGTCGATCGGCCTGTTCTGCTCCGTGGATTTGTGACCCACGAGCAGGCGTGGTGGCAAGCCATTCTTGCCCATACAACCCTACTATGGGCGCGCATACTCCTCGGCCAGCTTGAGCAGGGTTCGCACGGTCACTCCGGTCGGGCCCGCTCCGGTCGCGCCGTATGCGCTGCCCTCGTTGTGCGATGGTCCCGCGATGTCGAGGTGGGCCCAGGGAATCAGGGTCTCGCCGTCCGCACGCTTGCCGACGAACTCCTGCAGGAAGACGCCGGCGAGCAGCATTCCACCGGCGGGGTTGCCGATCTTGGCGTTGGCGATGTCGGCGACATCCGAGTCGATGCTCGCCCGCAGCTCCTCGGGAAGCGGCATCGGCCAGACCTTCTCGTCGGCGCTCTCCGCGGCCTGCAGCACGCGGGCGAGCAGCGAGTCGTCGCCCATCACGGCGGTGTAGCGGCTGCCGAGGGCCACGATCTGGGCGCCGGTCAGTGTGGCGACGTCGACGATCGCGTCCGGCTGTTCCTCGGATGCCGCGACCAGGCCGTCGGCCAACACGAGACGCCCCTCCGCATCGGTGTTCAATACCTCGACGGTCTGTCCGCCGCGGATGCGCAGCACGTCGTTCGGGCGTGTCGCCGTGCCTGACGGCATGTTCTCGGCCAGGCACAGCCACGCGGTCACGCGCACGGGCAGTGCGAGCCGAGCGGCAGCGAGCGTCACGGCGAGCACCGTGGCGGCTCCCGTCATGTCGTACTTCATGCCGACCATCGACGCACCGGGCTTCAGCGAGATTCCGCCGGTGTCGAATGTGATGCCCTTGCCGACGAGTGCGAGGTGCTTCTCGGCCTCCGCGGGGGAGTAGCTCACCTTGACGAGGCGGGGCGGGCGGGAGGACCCCTGCCCGACGCCGAGGATGCCGCCGAAGCCGTCGGCGGCGAGTTCGTGCTCGTCCCAGATCTCGAACTCGACGGGCAGCTCGGCCGCCGCGGCCACGGCGCGCTCGGCGAAGCTGGCCGGGAAGAGGTCGGACGGCGGGGCGTTGACGAGGTCCTTGACGAGTGCGAAGGCCTCGCCGACGGTGGCGGCGCGGGCGAGGAGGGCGTCGGCGTCGAGCTCGAGCGGGAGCGGTGCGTCGTCGACCTCGTCCTCGTCCACCGGCTCGGCGACCGGGGCATGCTGCTCCAGGTGCACGGTGATCTGCTCTGCTGGCGTCTTGGTGCGCTCGAGCGTGCTCTGGCGGTACTCGGTGTAGGAGTAGCTGCCGATCGTTGCTCCCTCGAGCACGGCTGCGGCCTCCGCGGCATCCGCGACGGGGATGGCCACCGCGACGCTGTCGACGCCGAGCAGGCGGCGCACGGCGGAGGCGGTGGCCGAGCGGAGGCTTTCTGTCGATACCGTCTTGCCGAGTCCGACGATGGCGATGCTGCGCGCCGAGCCGACGGAGGCCGGGATGCGCACAAGCTGCTCTGACGCTCCGGTGAAGCCCAGCGCCGCGAGCTGCTCGTCGAGTTCGGCGAACTCGGCGGATGCCCGCATGAAGGCCGCCCCGTCGACGGTGACGGCGGCGAGCAGCAGGACATCGGCCTCGGAGCTTGTGGCGGGGGCAGACGAAACGGCAAGGGAAGAGAAGGTCATGACTCGATGTTAGTTGCGCGCCGCGCGTTCTATCGGGAATAACGTGTTCGCTCACGGCATGGCCGCCTCGCCGCGCCCGCGCCACCCGACGCGAATAGCATGAGGGTATGCGCGACGCGAGTGAACTGTATCGATTGACCCCGGATGCGGCGAGCGTGCCGGAGGGGTTGCACCTCGTCGCAGGGCTCACGGGCTTCGCCGATGCCGGCGGGGCCGTCGGCCAGTTCACCGAGTACCTGCTCGGCACGATGAACCACGTCGTCGTTGCGGAGTTCGATGCGGATCTGCTGCTCGACTACCGGTCACGGCGCCCCATCATCTACTTCGACGAGGACCACCTCACCGACTACCAGCCCCCCGCGCTGCGGGTGCACCTCGCGCGCGACGAACTGGGCCAGCCGTTCCTCATGCTCGCCGGCTTCGAGCCGGACTTCCGATGGGAACAGTTCAGCCGTGCGCTACTCGACCTGGTCGAGCGGTTCGGGGTCGCCGGGACCACCTGGGTCCACTCCATCCCGATGCCCGTTCCACACACCCGTGCCATCGGCGTGACCGTCAGTGGCAATCGGGACGACCTGACCTCTGCCATGTCCGTGTGGCGCCCGCACACCCAGGTGCCGGCCAACGCGCTGCACCTGGTCGAGTACCGGCTCACGGAACAGGGGAATCCGACCGTCGGCTTCATCCTGCTCATCCCGCACTATCTCGCAGACACCGAGTACCCCGCTGCGGCGATCTCGGCACTGGAGAGCGTCAGCGCGGCGACGGGCCTCATCTTCCCCACCGACCGGCTGCGCGAGGCCAATCGCGAGTTCGTCTCCAAGATCGATGCGCAGGTGGCCGAGAACGGCGAGCTGGCCAAGCTGGTCGGCACCCTCGAGGAGCGCCACGACAGCTATATGGCCGGCACGACACTGCGCTCGCCCCTGACGGACGAGGACGGCGAGCTGCCGACGGCCGATGAGATCGCGGCCGAACTTGAGAAATTCTTGGCGTTCAAGCGTCGCAACGACGGTGAGCCGCCGCTGGCCCCGTGACCGCGGCGGATAAGCTCGGTAAGTGAATTCTCGTCGTGCCTGGCTGATATTCGGGATCGGCGCCTTCCTCTATCTCGTCGCTGTGCTGCAGCGCACCTCTCTCGGTGTTGCCGGTGTTGCAGCCTCCGAGCGCTTCGACAGCTCCGCTGCCGCGCTCTCGATGCTGGCCGTGCTCCAGCTCGTCGTCTACGCGACCCTGCAGATCCCGGTCGGTGTGCTCATCGACCGCTTCGGCCCGCGTGCGCTCATGCTCGTCGGCACTGCGCTCATGGGCATCGGTCAGATCGTCGTCGCGTTCTCGCCGAGCATCACGGTCGCCGTGATTGGCCGCGTGCTCGTCGGAGCGGGTGATGCGGCGATCTTCATCTCGCTGATCCGTCTGATCAGCTCCTGGTTCAGCGGGGCGATCGTTCCCCAGCTCTCGCAGTGGGTCGGCAACATCGGCCAGCTCGGGCAGGTGCTCTCGGCCGTGCCGTTCGCCTGGGCGCTGTTGTACTTCGGTTGGACGCCCGCGTTCGTCGCAGCGGCATCCGCCTCGGCGCTCGCGCTGTTCCTCGGCATCCTGTGCCTGCGTGACCGTCCGCGGGACGCGCCGGATGGCCGACACACCGGCACCTTCAGCACGGCAATGCACCACCTGCGTGCGGCCATGAAGCGGCCAGGCACCCAGCTCGGTTTCTGGTCGCACTTCGTCTCGCAGTCATCCGGCACCGTGTTCACGATGTTCTGGGGCATCCCGTTCCTCGTTTTCGGGGTCGGGCTGAGCCCGGAGACGGCTGCGCTCATGCTGCTCGTGCTCGTCGGATCCGGAATGGTGGCGGGCCCGATCCTCGGCCTGCTCACCGCCCGGTTCCCGCTGCGCCGCAGCAGCCTCGTGCTCGGCATCGTCTATGTGATCGCTCTCGTCTGGAGCGCCGTGCTGCTCTGGCCCGAGCGGCCGCCGTTCTGGCTGATCGTGCTGCTCGTCGTCGTGATGGGCGTCGGTGGACCCGGCTCGCTGATCGGGCTCGATTTCGCCCGCACATTCAATCCGATGCGGAGCCTCGGCTCGGCCAACGGCATCGTGAACATGGGTGGCTTCATCGCCAGTTTCGTGATGATCTTCCTGATCGGTGCGATCCTCGACCTGCTCGATCACGCGCGGGTCGCCGCGGGGGAGCAGAGCGACCTCTACTCCTACGACTCGTTCCGGCTCGCCCTGCTCGTGCAGTACGTCGTGATCGGCTCCGGCGTGGTGATGCTGCTGCACGCCCGGCACCGCACCCGCCGCCAGATGAAGCATGAAGAGGGAATAGAGGTGGCCCCGATTTGGGTTGCACTCTCCAGACGATTGCGCCGCCACCGAGGCGAATGACGTGGTGCAGGGGCCCCCGCGGCATCCGGCCCTCGGAATTCGTGCAATAATCAAAAGCGGACCCGTTCTTGACTTGGGTTTCCTGTGCTCGCGCGCAGGAAACGGACTGAGACTTGACATGGGTCCTCGTAATGTCCATTTGCGGCTTTGTCGCGAGTGGAACGTCGACGAGCGGCTCACTTCCTGCGATGGGAAGGCACGCTGCTCGCCCGTCTGAGAGGTGCTCGAATGGCAACCCGATCCACGAAGCCCGACGCGAGCGAAGACACCGCCGCCGAGGCTGTTGCCCCTGCCGCCAAGGCGCCTGCGGCCAAGAAGGCTCCCGTGCGCAAGGCCGCCGGTGCCGCAGCCGCGAAGCCGGCAACCGAGAAGGCCGCACCGCGCAAGCGCGCAGCAACCAAGAAGACCACCGCGGCCGCCGGAGAGGGCGACGAGGAAGAGCACGATGAGGTCGTCGTGGTCGACGAGGCCGTCGTTGACGCCCCGGACGCCGCAGCCGACGACGCCGATGAGGAGGACGAGGACGGCAAGCCCAAGCGCGCCGTCGTCACCGAGCCTCTGCCGACCGGCGCACTCGTGCTCTCGATGGTCGACGACGAGGACGAGGTTCCCGTCTACTCCAGCGCCATCACCGGCGCGACGGCCGACCCCGTCAAGGACTACCTGAAGCAGATCGGCAAGGTCGCGCTCCTGAACGCGGCCGAAGAAGTCGAGCTGGCCATGCGCATCGAGGCCGGCCTCTTCGCCGAGGACAAGCTCTCGCACATGAGCGACGCAGAGAAGAAGTCGCAGCTCGGCCGCGAGCTGCAGTGGGTCGCCAAGGACGGCGCCCGCGCCAAGAGCCACCTGCTCGGCGCGAACCTCCGCCTCGTGGTCTCGTTGGCCAAGCGCTACACCGGCCGTGGAATGCAGTTCCTCGACCTGATCCAGGAGGGAAACCTGGGCCTCATCCGTGCCGTCGAGAAGTTCGACTACACGAAGGGCTTCAAGTTCTCCACCTACGCCACCTGGTGGATCCGTCAGGCGATCACCCGCGCCATGGCCGACCAGGCCCGCACGATCCGTATTCCCGTGCACATGGTCGAGGTCATCAACAAGCTCGCCCGCGTCCAGCGCCAGATGCTGCAGGACCTCGGCCGCGAACCAACGCCGGAAGAACTCAGCCGCGAGCTCGACATGACGCCGGAGAAGGTCGTCGAGGTGCAGAAGTACGGCCGCGAGCCGATCTCGTTGCACACGCCACTCGGCGAGGACGGCGACAGCGAGTTCGGTGACCTCATCGAGGACACCGAGGCCGTCGTTCCCGCTGACGCCGTCGGCTTCACGATGCTGCAGAAGCAGCTCGAGTCGCTGCTTGACTCCCTCTCCGAGCGCGAGGCCGGCGTGATCCGCATGCGTTTCGGCCTGGGCGACGGCATGCCGAAGACCCTCGACCAGATCGGCGACACTTTCGGGGTCACCCGCGAGCGCATCCGCCAGATCGAGTCGAAGACGATGGCGAAGCTCCGTCACCCGAGCCGCTCGCAGTCGCTGCGCGACTACCTCGAGTAGGCCGGTGGGAATCCGCTACGCCCCCGCGATCCTCATCGGTCGCGGTGTCCGCCTGCTTGCGCGCCTGCGCAAGCCGGGCGGAGGTTCGGCCATCCCAGGGCTCGTCGTCAACAAGATCGCGCCCGGGTTTCTGACCACGACGCTCAACTCCTTCCCGGAGGGGCTGGTCATTGTCTCCGGCTCCAGCGGCAAGTCGACGACGACGAAGATGCTCGTCGCGGCCCTCCGCGGCCACGGCAAGAAGGTCTTCACCAACCCGTCGACAGCGAACATCACCCAGGGCCTCACGTCGGCGCTCCTCGAGGAGGCCAGCCTCGGCGGCCGCATCGCGGGTGACATCGCGGTCCTCGAAATGGACGAGGGCCACGGCGCGCTCATCGCCGACGAGTTGAAGCCCCGTGTCGTCCTTCTCACGAATGTGATGGTCGACCAGATCGACCGTTTCCACGACTCCGAGATGGTCGCAGCGATGCTGGAGAAGATCGCGCTGCGCGCCAGCCAGGCCGTTGTGATCAACGCGGACGACGCCTTCCTCGAACAGCTCGTCTCGCGGCTGCACGGTACCGTCGACACCCCGCGCTTCGGCGTGAGCGTCGACGTCCTCGATCAGAACCCGCGTGGCCTGGGCCTGGCATCCATGACAGAGCGACGGATGCCGTCAGAAGCCGGCGTCCTCGTGCGCTCGGTCTCCGGCCGCTCCAGCGAGGTCACCATCGACGGAGGGCCGGTCACGTCCGTGCGCCTGCCCGCCCGCGGAACGCACTACGCGGTCGACGCCGCTGCGGCACTGGCCGGCGCCCGCGCCGTGCTCGGCAGCCGTTTCGACCCGGCCATCGCCGTCTCCACCATCGGCTCGATTCCGCCGGTCTTCGGTCGTGGCGAGACGCTGCAGGTGCGCGGCAAGACGGTCGAGTTCGTTCTCGTGCAGAACCCGGCCAGCTTCCAGCTGAACATCGACCACCTCGACCCGGCCACCGAGCAGATCCTGTTCGCGCTCGGCTCCGATGTGCGCGACCCCAGCTACTTCTGGCCGGTCGACACCTCCGGTCTCGGGCACGTCGACATCGTCTCCGGATCCAAGGCCGACGAACTCGCGCTGCAGCTCAGCTACGACAATGTCGAGATCGGTCGCATCGTGCACGACCTCGGCGCGGCCGTCGACGAGTTCCTGGCCATGCCGGATCCCGCGCGGGGCGTCAAGACGGTCATCTTTTCCGCCGACTCGATGCGCCGCACGCGTGCGCACCTCGGGCTGAGCGCCGTGGAGGCACCCGAATGAGCGCCAACCAGCTCGCCACGCCCGATCTGACCATCGTGACGCTGTTCCCGAGCCTGCTGAACAGCAACGGCGATGCCGAGAACGCCCGCGTTCTCGCGCGCCGTTCCGAATGGGCGGGTGCCACCGCCCGCGTCGTCGCCGTGGAGGATGCCGCAGAGCTTCCCGACCGCGTCGACGCCGTCGTGATCGGCTCCGGCTCCGACACCGATCTCGTCGCCGCGCGCGACAAGCTGCGCACCCTGATCGATGAGCTCCGGCGCTGGGGCACGGAAGGCGTGCCGATCCTCGCGATCGGAACCGGCTGGGAACTGCTCAGCCACGGAATCGAGCTCGCCGCAACGGCCGGAACCCCCGTGCAGTCCATCGAGGGCATCGGCATCCTGCCCGGACGAGCCGTTCCCCGCGACGGACGCGTCACCGACGATCTCGCCGTGAAGACGAAGTTCGGTCGCCTGATCGGCTTCGAGAACCACGCCCGTGACTACAACCACGCCGAGGCGTCGCCGCTCGGCCGGGTGCTCTCGGGCAGCGGCAACGGCCGCGAGTCCAGCCAGGAGGGCGTCGTCATGGGCGACGTCTTCGGCACGCACCTGCACGGTCCGGTTCTCGCGAAGAACCCGTCGTTCGCCGATGAGCTGCTCACCCGCATGTTCCGCCGTGCCGGCGCGGAGTACATCCGCGGGGAGCGCGCGGCATCCGTCGATGAAATAGCACGAGCCGCACGCAATCAGATTGCGGTGCGGCTCGGGCTCGAGAGCGAGTAGGGCTGGCTCAGCTCTTGTTGTCGTCCAGCAGGCGGCTCGACTCGTCGTGCCAGCTGTGTGCAAGCGCAGACAGCTTCTCCTGGTGCTTGCGACCGTGGTGAGCGCAGAACAACAGCTCGCCGCTGCTGACGACCACGCGGATGTACGCCTGGGCGCCACATGCATCGCATCGGTCAAGCGCCGTGAGCTGGTGTGGGGTTTCGAGCTCGTCGACCGCACTGTTCGGGCTGGTGATCTGTGACATGGGCTCCTCCTCCATTGCTGATATCCAATGTAAACACGAGAGGCCTTGAACTATGCCCCTTTCTCGTGCTATTTCGCTCACCGCGTAGGCTTTGACGCCCAAGTCGTGACCTAACGGCGTTGCGCAGTGTTTCGATCACGGGGGAACGCCCCGCGATTACTAGGATTGGACCTCGTGAGTTCTGATTATTCCGCCCGCCATCTCTCCGTCCTCGAGGGCCTCGAGGCCGTGCGCAAGCGCCCGGGCATGTACATCGGCTCCACCGACTCGCGCGGTCTCATGCACTGCCTCTGGGAGGTCATCGACAACTCCGTCGATGAGGCCCTCGCCGGCCACGGCACGGAGATCGCCATCGTGCTGCACGCCGACGGCAGCGTCGAGGTGCGCGACAAGGCCCGCGGCATCCCCGTCGACATCGAGCCCAAGACCGGCCTGAGCGGCGTCGAGGTCGTCTTCACCAAGCTGCACGCCGGCGGCAAGTTCGGCGGAGGCTCGTACGCGGCATCCGGCGGCCTCCACGGTGTCGGCGCCTCCGTCGTCAACGCCCTCTCCGAACGCCTCGACGTCGAGGTCGACCGCGGCGGCAAGACGTGGGCGATGTCGTTCCACCGCGGCGAACCCGGCATCTTCGCCGACGCCGACCCGAAGAACCCGAGCCCTGACGCCCCGTTCACGCCGTTTGAGAAGAAGAGCGAACTGCGCGTGGTCGGCAAGACGGCGAAGGGTGTCACCGGCACCCGGGTGCG
>JBEVGZ010000055.1:0-4376 GCA_040511515.1 Microterricola sp. | reverse complement strand
TCGTCGGTGCTGTTGATCGTGGCGGCGGTGCTTGTGCTCGCTCTGGCAGTGACACTGCTGCTCTGGCTCAGGGCCGCCAGGCGCCTGCGCCGGAGCGATCGGGACTGGACGAGCGCCGAGCGCACTCGCATCGACCTCGAACTCTCGCTGGCCGAGCAGACCGGCCGGCTCGGCATCGTGCGCGAGCTGCAGGACGTCGCCGTGCTCAACGTCTCCCGCCTGATCACGCAGGCGGAGGGTGCGCGCTACACCGCGGAGAGCGACCCCAGCTCGGCCGCCCGCGTCGTCGGCGCGATCGTGGAGTCCGGCCGTGAGGCCGTCGGCGACATGCGCCGCGTGCTCACCGTCGCCCGCGAGGGTGAATCCGTCTCCTCCCGCCAGCCCGGGCTGCAGTCGGCGCGTGACCTGTTCCGCGTGATGCGGGATGCCGGCCTCACGATCGTCTTCGACGAATCGGGTGAGCGCTACGAACTCAAGCCGGGCGCCGAGCTGGCGATCTTCCGCATCCTGCAGGGAGCGCTGGCCAACGCGCTCAAGCACGGCGGAACGGGAACCGAAGCCAAGGTCTCGTTCAGCTGGACCCGTGACGGGCTGCAGCTGCTCGTCGACGACGACGGCATCCGGGCGAAGGCCCGCCGCGCCGGCCTGGATTCTGACGCGATCAACCGCGACACCGCGTACACGATCGACGACGACCTGCACGCGCTCACCTCCAACTTCTCCGGCGCCGGCCTCACCCAGATGAAGCAGCGTGCCGAGCTCTACGGCGGCGTGTTCCAGGCCCGCACCGTTCCCGGCGTCGGCTTCTCCGTGTCGGTCATCTTCCCCGCGCTGCGCTTCCACAATGGGGTGCACAGCGTCAACCTCGCGCGATGAGCGTCGCGGAAGTCGGCGAACTCGATGAGCTCGCTGCCCGCAAGATCGTCATCCGGGAGGCGTGGGCCGTCGGCGTCGCGACGGCCGCGTACGGCATCTCCTTCGGCGCACTCGCCGTCGCGGCCGGCCTCGACGTCTGGCAGGCCTGCTTCCTCAGCCTGGTGATGTTCACCGGCGGTTCGCAGTACGCACTCGTGGGCGTGCTCGCCACCGGCGGGGTCGCCGCCGGCCCGACCGCGATCGCCAGCGCGGCACTGCTCGGAACCCGCAATGCGATCTACGGCATGCGGATGGCGCCGATTCTCGGCGGCGGCTGGTGGACGAAGCTCGCCGCGGCGTGGGGCACGATCGATGAGTCAACGGCCGTCGCGCTCGCCCAGCCGCGCCCGCACCTGCGCCGCGTCGGTTTCTGGGTGACGGCGCTCGTGATCTTCATCGGCTGGAACCTCACGACCCTGCTCGGGGCGCTGATCGGTGATGCGCTGGGCGACCCGCGGATCTACGGGCTGGATGCCGCGGCCGCCGCCGCATTCCTCGGACTGCTCTGGCCCCGACTGAAACGCCTGCAGGCCAGCGCAGTCGCCGTGGCTGCAGCTCTCGTCGCCGTGCTGCTGACGCCCGTGCTGATGCCCGGCCTGCCCGTGCTCGTCGCCGCGCTGGTCGCCGTGATCGTCGGTGCGTTCAACTGGCTGGGAACGGAGAAGCGCGCATGACCATGTGGCAGATCGTGATTCTCGCGTCGATCGCGTGCGTCATATTCAAGCTCGCCGGCTACCTCGTGCCGGCACGGGTGCTCGACAACCCGGCCGTGTCCCGCATCGCCGAGCTGCTCACCGTCGCGCTGCTCGCCGCGCTCATCGGCGTGCAAACCTTCGCGCAGGGCCAGGAGATCGTGCTCGACGCCCGCGTGCCGGCAGTGATCGTGGCCGCCGGGCTCTTCGCGCTGCGCGTGCCGTTCATCGTCGTCGTGATCGTGGCCGCGCTGGTTGCCGCCGGCATCCGCGCCCTCACCTAGCGGCCACTGCCGTCCACCAGCACCCGCGGCGCGCACACAGTGAAATCTAGTCCTCGAGGTTGTCGACGCCGGGCATCCAGGCGTTGCCCGGAACCCCCCAGCCGCGCTTGCGCGTGATCTTCGCGATGATGCGCTGGTAGTCATCTTCGACGCGGTCGACGTAGAGCAGGCCGTCGAGGTGGTCGTATTCGTGCTGAAAAATGCGGGCCAGCCAGCCCTCTGCGACGATCTCGAACGGCTTGCCGTCGATGTCGGTTGCGCGCAGGATGACGCGATCGGCACGGCGCAGCGGGAACCGCTCGCCGGGGAACGACAGGCAGCCCTCGGACTCTTCGTCCTCGTCAGCGGGGCCGACATCCATCGGGCTGAGCCAGAGCTCGGGGTTGACGGCGACACCGCGCCACTTCACGCCGTCATCGTCGACCCAGCCGAAGGTGAACAGCCGCAGCGGAACGCCGATCTGGGGGCCTGCGAGACCGACGCCGGGGGCGGCATCCATGGTCTCGAACATGTCGGAGACGAGCGTGCGCAGCTCGTCGTCGAATACGGTCACGGGGGCTGCGGGGGTGTGCAGCACGGGATCTCCGGAGATCCGGATGGGAAGAACGGCCATGTTCACAGAATATCGGGCCCGGTCACGTTAGTGTCGTGGGGTGCCCTTCGAATTCAACGACCTTGCCGAGGAACTGATTCCGCAGGACCCGCGAGTCGTTTTCGGAATCGTGCTCGCGCTCATCGGCGCGGTCTTCCTCTCGCTCGGCGCGCAATTCCAACACCGTGGCGTCGTCAAGGTCGAACGCAACACGCAGTACGCGGGCTCCGGACTCAACGTGAAGCAGCTGATGCTGTTGCTCGCCCGGCCGTCGTGGGTCATCGGAACGCTCATGTTGGGCTTCGCCGTCGTGCTGCAGCTCGCCAGCCTCACCCAGGCCCCACTGATGGTCGTGCAGCCGCTCGGCGCCGTCGCTCTGGTGATCACGGCGATCGTCAACGCGCGCGTCAGCAAGGTCGCCCTCAACCGCAAGTCGATCATCGCGATCTGCATGTGTGTCGGCGGCGTCGGCCTGTTCGTCACGATCGCCGCTCTCACCGCGGTCGACAAGCCGGTGACGGATGCCGACCTCATCACGATCCTCGTGATCCTCGCGGTGGTCCTCGTCGCCTTCGTGATCGCGTTCATCACCCTGCGCAATAAGTTCAAGGCGCTCTTCTACATTCTCGGCGCCGGCGTTCTCTACGGTTTCGTCGCGACGCTCGCCAAGGTGATCATCAACCGCATTCAGCACCAGAACTTCGAGTGGCTCACCTTCCTCTGCCTCATCGCCCTGCTCGCCGCGGCCGCTCTCGGTGCGTACTTCGTGCAGAACGCGTACGCCTCCGGCCCGCCTGACCTCGTCATCGCCGGGCTCACCGTCGTCGACCCCCTGGTGGCCGTGGCCATCGGAATCTTCGTGCTTGACGAGGCGTCGCAGGCGCCGCTCTGGGCCGTCATCAGCTTCGCCGTCGCCGGTGTGATCGCGATTTGGGGCGTCTTCGCCCTCGCCAAACACCACCCGCAGACGAAGGTCTGAGTTCGGCAGAGATCCGACGCTCCGGGAGGCATTTGACAGTGTCACAGCCAGCCCGGTTTAGACTATGTACATGCAGTTCCGCTCTGAGGCGGACCACTGACTTTTCGCCGGCGCACTCTTCCCGGCCCAGCACCGTGAGGGAATCTCCACTTGACTGAAACGCCAGGCTCGTCTTCCGCCGCACCCGCGGCCGGCACACGGTCCGCGCAGAAGCCATTGCGCGTGCTGATCGGCGCCGACACCTTTGCGCCCGACGTCAACGGTGCGGCTCGCTTCGCCGAGCGTCTCGCCGCCGGCCTCGTTGCCCGCGGCCACGAGGTCCACATCATGGCTCCCGCCGCTTCACGCAAGCACGGCAGCTGGATGGAGGAGCACGAGGGCCAGAAGATGATGGCCCACCGCCTCAACAGCTGGCGTTGGTACCCGCACGACTGGCTGCGTTTCGCGCTACCGTGGCGGATCCGCCAGAACAGCGCGCGCGTGATCGACCTGGTGAAGCCGGATGTCGTGCACTTCCAGTCGCACATCATCGTCGGGCGCGGCCTCTCGGTCGAGGCCGAGAAGCGCGGCATCCGCATCATCGGCACCAACCACTTCATGCCCGAGAACCTGCTTGAGTTCACCCTGCTGCCCAAGGCGTGGCAGGAATGGGCCATCGGGCTCGCCTGGAAGGCCGCTCGCCGCACCTTCGGCCGCGCCGAAGCCGTGACGACGCCGACCGCGAAAGCGGCGCAGTTCCTCGAGCAGTACACCGGGCTCAAGGGTGTGCACGCGATCTCCTGCGGCATCGACGCCCATGAGTACACCCCGAACTTCGAGCCGCGCACGGGCAACACGGTGCTATTCGTCGGTCGCGTGACCGGTGAGAAGCAGATCGACGTGCTGCTGAAAGCGCTGACGTTGCTGCCGCCGGA
>JBEVGZ010000054.1:0-7863 GCA_040511515.1 Microterricola sp. | reverse complement strand
GCCGGCGATGTTGACCCGGCCGATCTCGAGATCCTGGTCGCGCTGGCCGTCGCTCAGCCGGCCGTCGTGCAGCTTGCCGGTCTCGGCGTCGACGAGGTACGCCGCGAAGGCTCCCGCATCGCGGCGGAACAGCGTGTTCGACAGCGACACGTCGCCCCAGAAGAACCCCACGTTGTGCAGACGCACCAGCAGCAGCGCGAGGGCGTCCACGAGCCGTGTGGCGGTGTCGGGGCGGAGCACCTGGGTGAAGAGGGCACGGTACGGGAGCGAGAACTTCAGGTGCGCCGTCACGAGCGCTGCCGCGAGCGGCTCGCCCGCGGCATCCGTGCGTCCGGCGATCACCGCGACCCGCTCGACGCAGGGCACGTCCAGGCGGGCGAGGTTGCCGAGCATGTCGTACTCGCGCTGCGCCATGGCCTGCGTGGTCTCTTTGATGGCGACCACTCGGCCCGACAGGTTCGCGAAGCGCACCAGATGGCGCGAGATGCCCTTGGGGAGGAACACGATGTGGTTCGAGGGCCACTCGCCGAGCGGAGTCGACCACGGCAGCGTCAGCAGCCCCGGATCGACGCTGCTGGCGGTGATGCTCAGGGCGTCGGGCACGTCCCCTCCTGAAAAGACAGCGACGGCGCGGGGGGATGACTCCCACCCGCGCCGTCGCGAATCGAAACTGCGCTTACGCCGCGGCGATCGCCTTGTCGGTGAGGCGCTCGCCTGACTCGATGTCGAACACGTGGACGTGTCCGGGGACCGGAGCCAGCGTGACCTTGTCGCCCGCGATGGGGTGGCGGCGGCCGTCGACGCGCGCGACGAGGTCGGTGCGCTTGCCCGCGACGTCGGTGTGGCCGTAGAGGTAGCCGTCGGCGCCGAGCTCCTCGACGAGGTCGACGATCACCGAGATGCCCTTGCCGTCCTCGGGAGCGACCTGGATGTCCTCGGGACGGACGCCGATGGTGACGTCGGAGCCGTGCGCCTTGCCGAGCGTGTCGGCCTCGATGCCCACGACCGTGTCGCCGAACTGCACGCCGCCCTCGGCGAGGTGCGCCGGGAACAGGTTCATGGCGGGCGAGCCGATGAAGCCGGCGACGAACACGTTGTTCGGCTTCTCGTAGAGGTCGCGGGGCGTGCCGACCTGCTGCAGGATGCCGTCCTTGAGCACCGCGATGCGGTCACCCATGGTGAGCGCCTCGGTCTGGTCGTGCGTGACGTAGACCGTCGTGACGCCGAGGCGACGCTGCAGCGAGGCGATCTGCGTGCGCGTCTGGACGCGGAGCTTCGCGTCGAGGTTCGACAGCGGCTCGTCCATGAGGAAGACCTGGGGCTGACGGACGATGGCGCGACCCATGGCGACACGCTGACGCTGTCCACCGGAGAGGGCCTTCGGCTTGCGGGTCAGGTACTCCTCGAGGTCGAGCAGCTTGGCGGCCTCGAGGACGCGGGCTGCGCGTTCGTCCTTGTTGACGCCGGCGATCTTCAGGGCGAAGCCCATGTTCTCGGCAACGGTCATGTGCGGGTACAGCGCGTAGTTCTGGAAGACCATGGCGATGTCGCGGTCCTTCGGCGGAACGTCGGTGACGTTGCGGTCGCCGATGAAGATGTTTCCGCCGTTGACCTCTTCGAGGCCGGCGAGCATACGCAGCGAGGTGGACTTGCCGCAGCCGGAGGGGCCGACGAGAACGAGGAACTCGCCGTCAGCGACATCAAGGTCAAGGGCGTCAACAGCCGGGCGGGTACCGCCGGGGTAGAGGCGCGTTGCCTTGTCGAAAGTTACAGATGCCATGGGTGTATCTCCTTCACCGGCAGGTACGTGCCGGACGATCCGTTGTGATGGATGGTGCCACTGCTGGTCAGCGGCGACCAGAATCAGTATGCCACGAGCGCGAAGGCTCTTCACACACACGTGCTATGGCGACGCCCGGCGGCGCTCCGACCGACGGCAGATTCCGTCGCGGTTTCGGCTTTCCGCTGTGTTTTTGGCCATTTCACAGACACACGACCTACTATTTGGACTGCGTCTGCATGAATTGCGCGCCCCTCAATATTCGGAGTACTAAACACATGACCTTCGGCGCATCCCCCGAGCCCCGGCCCACGAAAAACCAGCGTCGTGAAGCCGCGCGCGAGAAGGCCCGCGAGCTGCGCGTGCAGCAGAAGAAGAAGGATCGCCGCAACAAGGTGCTCCTGCAGAGCGGAATCGCGGTCGGCATCGTCGCCGTCATCGCGGTCATCTCGCTCATCGTCGTCAACAGCTTCCGGCCCGAAGGCCCCGGCCCTGCGAACATGGCCAGCGACGGCATCCTCATCGGTGAGGGTCTCGTCGCGGTGCGGACGCCGGCACTGGCGGCCGACGCGAAGCCCATCCCCTCGCAGCCGGACGAGAGCGGCGCCGTCGCCGACATCCGTGTCTGGGTCGACTACCTCTGCCCGTTCTGCGGTGACTTTGAGCGCACCAACAGTGAACAGATCCAGGGCTGGCTGGAGTCGGGCGCCGCGACCCTCGAGGTGCACCCGCTGGCAACGCAGACGAGCAAGTCGGCCGGAACCAAGTACTCGCTCCGTGCCGCCAATGCCGCCGCCTGCGTCGCGAACTACTCGCCGGATGACTTCTTCGTCTTCAACTCCGCGATGTTCATCGATCAGCCGCAGGAGAACACCGCGGCGCTGAACAACGACGAGATCAAGCAGCGGATCAAGGATGCCGGGGTCTCCAACCTCAGCAAGATCAACACCTGCATCGACGACGAGCAGTTCAAGGGCTGGGTGCTTGACGCCACCGATCGCGCCCTCGTCGGCCCGCTGCCGAACACCGAGCTCGAGAAGGTCTCGGGAACGCCGACGGTTCTCGTCAACGGCAAGCAGTACATCGGCTCGCTCGAGGATCCCAAGGAGTTCGCGGCCTTCGTGCAGCAGGCGACGGGGCAGACCTACTCAACGTCGACCCCGACCCCCACGCCGGCCCCTGCCGGCTGACACGCCGCTTTCGCGCACATCGACCGCTCGTCGCCCTCCGTGAATTTTCACGGGGAGCGGCGAGCGGTTATTGTTAGTCGCGAGTCATGTTCCACAGAGAACACTTCTCATGCCGGCTTGGCGCAATTGGTAGCGCACCGCTCTTGTAAAGCGGGGGTTGCGGGTTCAAGTCCCGCAGCCGGCCCCATTTCACAAACCCTCGACGAGGCGCCCGGTGGCGCTGTGGAGGGCACGCGCGCCCTAGGCTGGAACGATGAGTTCTGAGCGGATCCCGGCGACGAGGGCATCCGGCACACCGGGTGATTCGGCTGCCGAGGTGCACCGGCATTTTCCGACGTGGCTGGCACTCGTCATCGGCGTGGCCTGCGGGGCGCTCGTTGCTGTGCAGTCGCGCATCAATGGGGAACTCGGTCGGAGACTGGACGACGGCTTCACAGCTGCGGCGATCTCATTCGGCTCCGGCTTGGTGATCCTTCTCGTCGTGCTCTGCTTCTGGCGTCCCGGTCGAGTGGGCCTTGGTCGCGTGCGGCGCGCGCTGCGCCCGAATGAGCACGGCGAGCGGGAACTGCGGCCGTGGATGTTGCTCGGCGGCCTCGGCGGTGCGCTGCTTGTTGCGGCACAGGGGCTCACCGCCGCGGTGCTGGGCGTCGCACTGTTCACGGTCGCCGTTGTCGCGGGGCAAACCGTCAGCGGCCTCATTCTTGACCGGATCGGCCTCGCACCCGGCGGTCGTCGGCCGCTCACCGTGAGCCGAGTTCTCGGTTCGACGCTTGCACTCGTCGCCGTCGGTTGGGCCGTCTCTGCGCAACTCGGTGGCGACGTGCCCCTCTGGATGCTCGTGCTGCCGCTCGTTGCCGGCGTCTTCGTCGGCTGGCAGTCGGCGGTGACCGGCCGTGTGCGCGCCGCAGCGCGCAGTGCGCAGAGCGCGACTTTGATCAACTTCGTCGTCGGAAGCACCGCCCTCGTCGCGATCGCGGTGCTGCGCAACAGTGTCATCGGCTGGCCGAGTGACTTCCCGAGCGAGCCCTGGCTCTACCTCGGCGGCGCGATCGGCTGCATCTTCATTGCCATGCAGGCCGCGCTGGTCCGAGTCACCGGGGTGCTCTTGCTCGGGCTGGCAACGGTCTCCGGGCAGCTCGTGGCAGCACTGGTGATCGACATGCTGTTCTCGGCGCAGGCCGTCGCGTTCTCGACGATCGCCGGCACAACTCTCGCGCTCATCGCAGTGGTCGTGGCCAGCGGCTGGTTGAACCGCCGCCCCCGCTAGCGGCCAGGCTGACGCAGTTGACGCGCCGCTATTCGAGCGTGCTCAGGTACTTGTCTGCGCGCACGGTCTTGGCGTGGGAGCTGCCGCTGCGCGCCGGGACGCCGCCCACGTAGAGCCAGCCCAGCAGCTTCTCGCCCTTCTCCAGCCCGTGCATCTTCGCGACCTTCTTCGCACGTGTGTACGGCCCCGTGCGCCAGATCACGCCCCAGCCGGCGTCGTGCAGCAGCAGGCTGAGCATGTGGGCGACGCCGGATGCCACGGCCTCCTGTTCCCAGTCGGCCACCTTCTGACTCTTCTCCGGTCGGAACACCACGGCAACGAGCAGCGGGGCGCGCAGCGGCTTCGCGGCGAGTGACGCGGCATCGGAGCCCTTCAGCTTCGCCGCCTTGGCGAGCGCGGCCCCGAGGCGGGAGCGCGCGTCGCCGCGCAGCGCGATGAGGCGCCAGGGGTGCAGCGAGCCGTGGTCGGCGACACGCCCGGCGGCGGCCACGAGCGACTCGAGCTCGCCGGTATCCGGCGCCTTATCGGTCACCTTGGAGTGGGAGCGACGCGTCACAACCGCCGTGTAGACGGGGGAGGCATCGCTCGGAGTCGAGGATTTCGTGCGCGCCATGGCCGGCCTATTCGCTCTGGGTGGTGTCGGCTGCATCGCCGGCGGATGCGTCATCCGCATTGAAGGTGAGCGCGAGCGAGTTCATGCAGTACCGGTCGCCGGTCGGCGTGCCGAAGCCGTCCGGGAAGACGTGGCCGAGGTGGGAGCCGCAGCGGGCGCAGCGCACCTCGGTGCGCGTCATGCCCAGGGTGGTGTCCTCGATCAGCTCGACGGCCTCCGGACGCACCGATTCGTAGAAGCTCGGCCAGCCGCAGCCGGAGTCGAACTTGGTTCCGCTGCGGAAGAGTTCGGCGTTGCAGGCGCCGCAGTTGTAGATGCCCGCGCGTTCCTCGTCGAGAAGCTCACCCGTCCACGGTCGCTCCGTCGCGGCCTGCCGCAGTACGGCGAAGCTCTCGTCATCGAGTCCCGCGCGCCACTCCTCGTCAGTCTTGTTCACTTCATAGTTCATGACGATTCTCCTCAGTTCGTGCGGGCGGCTCTTCCCTCGGTACGTCGAAAGCAGGCCTTGGCAATCCTAAACAGCCAGGCTGATAGCCGCATCAGCTGCAACGCGCCGTGAACACAGCACATTCCGAAAAGTGAACTGCCCGGACGTGTCGCTGCGGATCAGATCCCGAGTGCTTATGATGAGCCACATCGCCGCCATGATCGACACGGGTGGTGTTCTCGGCCGGGAGGGAGTTCGTTGATGGATCACGCGAACGATTCCGAGCGTGACGGCTCCGCGAACGAGTCGGATGCTCCGCTCGAATCTTTGAGCGAGCGCGAGCTCGCCATCCTGACGTTCGAGAGCCAGTGGTTCAAACACGCGGGAGCCAAGGAACAGGCGATCCGCTCCGAGCTCGGCATGTCGGCACCCCGGTATTACCAGCTGCTCAGCGCCGTCATCGACCGGCCTGCCGCACTGGTGCACGACCCGATGCTGGTCAAACGGCTGCTGCGCATGCGCGAGGCGCGAGCCGAGGCCAGGGCGCGACGCTCGCTGGGCGGGCAGAGTTCGCTGTGAGCTGCCATCGGGTTGATCAGGGATACTGTTCAGAGTCACAGCGCGTAGGGGACACCGAGTAGCCCGCACGGCGGCGACGGCATCAGCGCCGTTGCCAGGCACCGGCGCAGACCACCGCACGACACCGCAGCAGTCCAGACAGCAATCGCCCAGAGCAATAGCCCAGAGAGATCAGGCCAGGCAGACCCACTATGGCAACTTCGTTTCACCCCGATCGCTTCGACGAGATTCCCAGCGACCTTGAGCGGGTCGGCGCTCACCGCGTGCCGCGTAAGCGTGGGCGGGGCTGGATCGGCTTCGCCTGGGCAGCGCTGGCAACTCTCGTGCTCGTCGGCGTTGGTGTCGGCGCCCTTTTCGTGCTGAACGACAAGCTCTCACTCGGCGCCGGAGGAGGCGGGGGCTCAACGCCGTCCGCATCCGCCCCACCGAGCGAGACCGCCGCACCGGTTGTCGAGCCGACCGTTGACCCCACCCTCGCGGTCACGGTGCTGAACGGCACCCCGACGGCCGGACTCGCCGCCGCCGTCGGCGACACGCTCGTTGCGGCCGGCTGGAACGTCACCACGCGCTCAAACGCCGCGACGGAAGATGTTGTCGACTCCACCGTCTACTACAGCGACCCGGCTCTCGAGGGCGCGGCCCTCGGTGCGGCGGCCTCGGTGCCCGGTGCCGGAATCGCGCTCTCCCAGGACTTCGTCGACCTCGGTCAGGCGTCACTGGTCGTCGTCATCGGTTCCACCTTCCCCGTCCCAGAAGGCGAATAGCGACACACCGCGTCGTGGCGTGCCTGTCGGAGCGCCGCGCGCAGCCCTAATGTGTGCAGGGTGAGCATCGCCAAGCCTCTTCGACCGCGTCCATCGCGGATGCCGTTGCGCCGCGCAGCAGCGGCCACACTGACGATCGGGCTCCTGCTCGTGACGGCCGCCTGCGCCGCCGAGCAGCCGCCCGTTGCGCTGCGGAAGGAGCCGCGGCCGACGCCGACGGCATCCGCAACGCCCACCCCGCCTCCCGTGCTCGCGCCGCTGCGCGGAACGGTCGCGCCGAGCGAAGGCCTGGACCGGCCGTCGCTGGCCGCCAAGATCGATAACCACGAGGGCGCCAGGCCCCAGGTGGGCCTGGAACGCACCGACATCGTGTTCGAGGAACTCGTGGAGGGCGGGCTCACCCGCTACGTCGCGATCTGGCACTCCGATCTGCCCGATGAGGTCGGCCCTGTTCGATCGGTGCGGCCGATGGACCCCGACATCGTCACTCCGTTCGGCGGGATCATCGCCTACTCCGGCGGGCAGGAGGTGTTCGTCGACATGATGATGGCCGCGCCCGTCGTCAACGCCGTGTTCGACTTCGACGACACCGGCTTGTTCTACCGGGATGACGTGCACGAGTCGCCGCACGATGTGATCGTGCGTGCGAGCGAACTCGTCGGCCGCAACGCGGGTCTTCCCGCTCCGGCCGCACAGTTCTCCTATGCCGAGGGCAGCGCGGCGCCGACCGCCATGATCGAGGGGGTGCCCACCTCGGTCGTGCAGCAGCGGTTCTCCGACTCGCGGTGGCCGAGCTGGGGCTGGGATGCCGCAAGCGCGACATGGCTGCGCTCCCAGGAGGGCGCACCGGATCTGGACGCCGCCGGTGCCCAGCTGCGCGCCAGCAACGTGGTGACCATGGTGGTCGAGATCGATGACTACAGCTACGAGGACATCCCGCGCACTCTGATGATCGGAACAGGGGAGGCGTGGGTGTCAACCGGGGGCAAGACCGTGCACGGCATCTGGAGCAAGGACTCCGCGGCCGGCAGCATCAGACTCGTCAGCGACATCGGCACACCGATCGTGCTCACGGCAGGCAACAGTTGGGTCGAACTGGTTCCGAGCAGGGGCAGCGTCGAGATCATTCCATGACCCCGCCGGTGCGCTGCCTGAGAGGGCCCTGCGCTCGCTTGCACTCTCGGCATCCGAGTGCCAGAATTGCTTTAGCACTCGCATCATCTGAGTGCTAAAACCAAAGTCT
>JBEVGZ010000053.1:0-7420 GCA_040511515.1 Microterricola sp. | reverse complement strand
ACCTGCACGCGCACACGAGCCTCTCGGACGCCACCGAGACGCCGAGCCAGCTCGTTCGGGCCGCTCAGGCGGCCGCGATCGGCACCGTCGCGCTGACCTACCAAGATTCGACCCCCGGATGGGTCTAGGCGGCATCCGCCGCCAGGCAGGCCGGAATCACACTGATCCCCGGCATGGAGCTCTCCACCCGCATTCAATACGCGAGCGTGCACATGCTCGCCTACCTCTTCGACCCCGGCAACGCCGCCCTCGTCGCCGAGACGGCCCGCATCCGCCAGGCCCGGCTCACCAGGGCCGAGGAGATCGTGCAGCACATCGGCCGCGACTTCCCGCTGAGCTGGGATGACGTGCTCGCCCAGTCCACGGAGGGTGCGACGATCGGGCGGCCGCACATCGCCGACGCCCTCGTCGCCAGGGGGCATGCGCCGACCCGCTCCGAGGCATTCGCCGGCATCCTGCACTGGAAGCGCGGCTACGCCAAGCCGCACTACGCGCCGGATCCGCTGACCGGCGTTCGCCTCGTGCGCGAGGCCGGGGGACTACCGGTGCTCGCCCACCCGGGCACCCGCGGTGCCGAGCACGTGCTGCCGGAGGCTGAACTGAAGCGGCTCGCCGACGCCGGGCTGTTCGGCCTCGAGATCGACCACCGCGAGAACCTGCCCGACGCGAAGAAGCGACTGCACGCCCTGGCCGACACGTTCGGCCTCGCGGTGACCGGCTCAAGCGATTACCACGGCGACGGCAAGCCGAACCGGCTGGGCGAGAACACGACGGCGCCGGAGGTGTTGGAGCGGATCATCGCCGAGGCAACGGGCAGCGAGCCGGTCTACCCCGACTGACGGGCCGTTTCTTGGTCGGGTAGCGAGGAACGAGCGTGTCGAGACCTCGCGAGTTGAGTATTCGCACGGGCCTCGGTCTCGATACGGCCGTAGACGGCCTACTCGACCAGCGGGGTAGGTCGGAGACGGCCGACTCGACCAGCGGGGTAGGTCAGAGGCGGCCTACTCGACCAGCGGATCTGTGGCCGCAATGAAAAGAGCCCGCCGAGATCAGATCTCGACAGGCTCTCTCACAGTTGTTGCGTTGGTGCTACTCGGCGGTGGGAGCGCTCCGACGCGAGCGGTTGCGGCTGCGGCGGCGCGGGGCGCTGTTGCCGTCGTGGTGCTCGTGTCCGCCGCCATCGTGCACGCCGGATGCCGGGTGACCAGGTGCCTGGAACGGGTCTGCGATCGCGGCGACCGTCGCGGTTCCCGCCGTTGCTGCGGCCTCGCCGGTCGACGCGGCTGCGGCGGTCGAGACGCCGGCCGTTGCTGCCCCGCCCTCTCCGCTGCGGGTGCGGCGACGCGAGCGGCTGCTCCGCGATGCGGTCTCACCCGTCTCCGTTGCCGGCGCCGCCGTGGTCGACGAGCCGCCACGTGCTGAACCGCCGCGGGACGAGCCGGTGCGGCCTCCGTCACGCGAGCCGTCACGGCCGCCGCGGGCATCCGAAGCGCCCTCGCGGGGAGCGCGCTCCTTGATCGGGGTCGGCTTGAGACGGCCCTTGGAGCCGGCCGGGATGTCAAGGTCCGCGAAGAGGTGCGGCGAGGAGGAGTACGTCTCGACGGGCTCCGGCTGGTTCATCTCGAGGGCGCGGTTGATGAGCGCCCACTTGTGCAGGTCGTCCCAGTCGACGAAGGTCACGGCGATGCCGGTCTTGCCAGCACGGCCGGTGCGACCCGCGCGGTGCAGGTAGGTGTCGTGGTCGTCGGGGACCGTGTGGTTGATCACGTGGGTCACGTCGTTCACGTCGATGCCGCGTGCTGCGACATCCGTGGCGATGAGGATGTCCTTCTTGCCCGCCTTGAACGCGGCCATGGCGCGCTCGCGCTGGTCCTGGTTGAGGTCACCGTGCACGGCGGCGGCGTTGAAGCCGCGGTCGTTCAGCTCCTCGACGAGCTTGGCGGCCGCACGCTTGGTGCGGGTGAAGACGACGGTCTTGCCGCGGCCCTCCGCCTGCAGGATGCGGGCGACGACCTCGTCCTTGTCGAGCGAGTGGGCGCGGTAGACGACGTGCTTGATGTTCGCCTGGGTGAGGCCCTCGTTGGGGTCGGTCGCGCGGATGTGGATCGGCTTGCTCATGAAGCGGCGGGCCAGGGCCACGATCGGGCCGGGCATCGTCGCGGAGAACAGCATGGTGTGGCGGTCGGCCGGGGTCTTGGCGAAGAGCTTCTCGATGTCGGCGAGGAAGCCGAGGTCGAGCATCTTGTCGGCCTCGTCGAGCACCATCTCGCGCACCTTGCCGAGGTCGAGCAGACGCTGCGATGCCAGGTCGAGCAGGCGGCCGGGGGTGCCGACGACGATCTGCGCGCCGGCCTTGATCTCTTCGATCTGGCCCTCATAGGCCTTGCCGCCGTAGATCGCAACGATGTTGGTCGCGCGGTTGGAGGTGGCCAGCTCGAGGTCCTGAGCCACCTGCACGCAGAGTTCGCGGGTCGGAACGACGATGAGAGCCTGCACGCCGGGCTCGGGGTTCAGGCCGAGGCGCTGGATGAGCGGGAGGCCGAATCCGAAGGTCTTGCCCGTTCCGGTCTTCGCCTGACCGATGATGTCCTGGCCGGTCAGTGCCAGCGGGATCGTCTGCTCCTGAATGGGGAACGGTTCGATGATGCCCTTCGAAGCGAGGGCGTCGACCATGTCTTGTTCAATGGTCAGATCTGAAAATGTAGTCACGTGTTAAGGCCTGTCAGTACTGCGTTCAAGAGGATGCGCCCTTGGTTGCTCAGGCGCACGACCGCGGATCCATCGCCCGCGGGATGCCTCCAGCCTAGCGCGGCGTGTCTGGGTGGCCGCCTGACGCCGCGCTGGCCGAACGCAATCTGCGTCGCGGATGCCGCGGCTCAGCGCTTTGCGTAGTCCGAGAAGCCCTGCCAATCGAGGAACACGCAGGGCTCGTCCCCGAGGATCCACGCGTCGTGCCCCGGCGCCATTGTTGCGAAGTCGCCCGGACCGTACTCCATCTCCTCGCCGTCATCCATGACGACCTTCATGCGTCCGGAGATGAAGTAGCCGACATGGCTGGCCTGGCAGCTGTCCGTCTTTGCGATCGGCTTCACGTGCTCGGACCACCGCCATCCGGGTTGGAAGGTGGCGCGTCCGATCGCCCCCTGATCCGTGTTCACGAGTTGGAGCTGGCCGGCTTCGGCCTCGAACGGCCGTGTTTCATCGGGTGCGTCGAGACTCTTGCGAACGAGACTGGACATGATGACCTCCTTGATCGATTCGTTGATCGAAGGCAGCGAGGAGACGCGGTCTCACAGTCGAGGGGTTCGTGGTATCCGCCGTCAGCGAGCCCGCAACGGTCGTGAGCGGCATCAGCCCAGCCGCTTCGAGCGGCAGTCTACGCCGGGGCCCTCTGCCTGTCACCCGCGCACGCCCTAAGCTGAACTGGTGGTCTCATGGTTCTCTCGGAACAAGCTCCGTGTGGAGTTGCCGCGGCTCAAGCCCCGTGGTGAGTCTTCGGCGACCAAGATCGACTTCGCCGAGTACACGCCGCAGCTGTTGCCGTTCCTCGGCCAGGCCGCGGCGCTGAACCTCGAGGTGGCCGAGAATCTGGCGCGCGCGCTCGCCGTCGCCCCGAGCTTCGAGATCAAGCAGCGCATCAGCTACGCGACGGCGCAGGTGCTCGCGACGCAGCACACGCTGGTCGCCGAGATCCGCTCTCTCCACGCCGACCCGGACGAGCACATGCGGCCGTTCGCCGACGCGCTCGAGCGCTACCGCACCCTGGCGACCAGCTCCGACTGGCACGAGCTCCTGCTCACCTGCTACCTGAGCGGCGGCATGCTCGGGGACTTCTTCGAGCAGCTCGCCCGCGGCATCGGCGGCGACGTCGGCAAGCGGGTCGCCACCCTGTTGTCGAAGGATGCCGGGGCGGAAGACCTCGCCACCATGCTGCGGGCGTCGATCAGCACCGACCCGGTGCTCGCGTCCAGCCTGGCGATGTGGGGGCGCCGCCTCGTCGGCGACACCCTTCTCGTCGCCCGCTCGGCCCTGGCCGACGTCGACTCGCCTGGCACGCCGGCGCATCACGCGGCAGAGGCCAACATCGAACCCGTCTTCACCGAGCTCATTGCCGCGCACACCCGCCGCATGGACGGGCTCGGCCTCACCGCCTGACGGCCCAGCGTCACGGCCGCATTTCCAGAGAGGTCGTCATGACCACCGCATCAGTCTTCTCCAGCCGCCCGTGGCTCGGCTCCTACGCCCAGGGCGTTCCCGCCGACGTGGTGGTGCCGGAGGAGAGCCTCGTCGACATGCTCGACGCCTCGGTGCGGTCGAACCGGGCATCCGTCGCCCTCGAGTTCTTCGGTGAGACGACGACGTACGCCGAGATGGCCGATCAGATCGCCAGGGCAGCCAACGGGCTGCGGAAGCTCGGTGTGCGCCACGGCGACAGGGTGGCCATCGTGCTGCCCAACTGCCCGCAGCACATCGTCGCGTTCTACGCCGTGCTGCGCCTCGGTGCGATCGTCGTCGAGCACAACCCGCTCTACACACCGAGCGAGCTGCGCCACCAATTCGAGGACCACGGCGCGACCGTCGCGATCGTCTGGGACAAGGTGCACGACACCGTCGTCGACTTCCCGGTCGACATGGGTGTCGAGCACGTCATCGCCGTGAACGTCACCCGTGCGATGCCCATGCTCAAGCGGATCGCGCTGCGCCTGCCGATCAGCAAGGCGCGCGAGGCCAGGGGCGCCCTGACCGCGCAGCCACGGGCCAAGAACGCGTTGCGCTGGGAAGACCTGCTCGAGACGCGCCGGTTGAAGAAGTCGCACCGGCGCCCTGTCGCGGGCGACATCGCTGTGCTGCAGTACACGAGCGGCACGACGGGCAGCCCGAAGGGCGCGATCCTCAGCCACCGCAATCTGCGCGCGAACGCGCTGCAGGGCCAGGCCTGGGTGCCCGGTCTCCGCCCCGGCCACGAGGTCTTCTACGCCGTGCTGCCGATGTTCCACGCATACGGGCTGACGCTCTGCCTCACCTTCGCGATGAGCATGGGGGCCAGACTCGTGCTGTTCCCGAAGTTCGACGAGGGCCTCGTTCTGGATGCCGCGCGCACCAGCCCGCCCACATTCCTTCCGGCCGTCCCGCCGATCTATGAGCGGCTGGCGAAGGCGGCCGAGAAGCGCAAGGTGAGCCTCGGCAGCATCCGCTTCGCCATCTCAGGCGCGATGAACCTGCCGCTCAGCACGGTGGAGAGCTGGGAACGCTCGACGGGCGGCCAGCTGGTCGAGGGTTACGGCATGACCGAGAGCTCGCCGGTCGCCGCAGGCAACCCGTTCGGCCCCGCGCGGAGGGCCGGAACCGTCGGGGTGCCGTTCCCGAGCACCGAGATCCGTGTCGTCGACCCGGAGAACCCGCACGTCGACAGGGGCGTCGGCGAGGAAGGCGAGCTGCTGCTGCGTGGACCGCAGGTCTTCAGCGGCTACTGGAACCGGCCGGAGGAGACGCTCGCCGTGCTGCTGCCGGCGCCGGACGGCGCGCCGTGGCTGCGCACCGGCGACATCGTCACGGTCTCTGCCGACGGCTTCATCACGATCGTCGACCGGATGAAGGAACTCATCATCACCGGTGGATTCAACGTGGCGCCGAGCGAGGTCGAGGAGGCGCTGCTCTCGCACGAGTCGATCGCCGATGCGGCCGTCGTCGGTCTGCCGGCGCCTGGAGGAGGCGAGGTCGTCACGGCCGCCGTCGTGCTCGCGCCCGGCGCGACACTCGACGTCGCGGCGCTCCGCGAGCACTGCCGCGGCAAGCTCAGCGCCTACAAGGTGCCGCGCCAGATCGTGGCGGTTGACGAGCTCCCACGCTCACTGATCGGGAAGGTGCTGCGCCGCCAGGTGCGCGAGCAGCTCACCGTGCGCTAGCGAGCGCTGGGCCCCAGGGCTCGCCGGTTCGAGGAGAAAGCACGATCGGGAGGACGAAACTCGACGTCTCGTCCTCCCGATCGTGTGAAGTCCTCCCGTGCGGCCGCTAGACGGCGGCGCCGGCGCTCAGCTGGGCGAGCAGCTGCTCATCGGATGCCGCGCGGGCACGCCCGATCAGAAGCGCCGCGACGGCAGAGGCCGCCGCCGAGGCAGCGATGGTGATCAGCCAGATCCAGCCGCTGTCCCACTGCATGCCGAGCCAGGTCAGGGAGACCCAGACGACGGCTGCCACCGCTGTTCCGATGGCCGGAACGAGCGCGACGCCGTACTCGGCCCGGTTCGGCAGCGTGTAGCGGGCAGCGAGTCCGAAGATCGCACCGCCGAGCGCGACGAAGAGCAGCTCCACGCCTAGCCCACGAATCCGACGCGACGGCTCTCTTCTGTGCCGATCTCGATGTAGGCGAAGGTCGCGGAGGGAACGATGTAGGTGTTTCCCTTGTCGTCACGAAGCTTCAGGTACCCCACCTCGCCGGCGAGCACAGCCGCCACGGCCTTCTCGATCTCTGCGACCGGCTGAGAGGTCTCGAAGCTGATCTCACGGGGAGAGTTCTGAATGCCAATGCGAATGTCCACCGAATGCGCCTTTCCTTGCGTTGATGCCAGAGTACGACAGATCGAGGTGGCGTCGCCGCCCGTTCACTCTTGGCGCAACGCGTGGCAGACGAGGCGTGTCGGTTGGTCGCGCTAGCGTTGTGGCGTGGCCAAGCAGACAGAGACCGAGCGCGTGTTCGTTCCCAGACCACCGGCGGCGCACCCGGTCGACGCCACGCAGCTCGACGCCTCGCAGCGTGCCGTGCTCGAACTCCCGCTCGACGCCACAGCCGCCGTGCTCGGGGCCCCGGGCAGCGGCAAGACTCTCAGCCTCGTCGAGCTGGTGGCCGATCGGGTACTCGGCCAGGGTTTCGCGCCGGAAGAGGTGCTCGTGATCGCGCCCAACCGTGTCAGCGCCACCCGGCTGCGCGACCGGCTGGCCGTGCGCCTCGGCGTCCCGAGCAGTGGCCCCATCGCACGCACGGCGAACTCGGTCGCATTCCAGATCGTGCGGGCGGCATCCGCCCAGCCCGTCACCCTGCTCACCGGCGGCGAACAGGACGCCATCATCGCCGAGCTGCTGCTCGGCGACATCGAAGACCAGAGCGGCCCCGAGTGGCCGCACCCCCTCGGCGAGGAGGTGCGCCAGATGCGCGGCTTCCGCACCGAGCTGCGCGAGCTCAGCATGCGCGCGGCCGAATACGGCGTCTCGGTGTCGCGCCTGGCCGAGCTCGGCAGCGCCCACGATCACCCGGAGTGGGTCGCCGCCGCCGCGTTCCTCGACGCCTATTCCGACAACAAGGAGCAGGCCAGGCCCGGCCAGTACGACTCGGCCGAGCTCTCGAGCGAGGCCGCCGTGCGTGTCGCCAACGCCGAGCCCGGCCGGGCAGGCGCTGCAACGCTCGGCGCGCTGGCCGGCTTGC
>JBEVGZ010000052.1:0-14291 GCA_040511515.1 Microterricola sp. | reverse complement strand
ACCCAGGTCACGCTCGGCACGGGCAGCCCGGATCCGGCCGCCGACTGCGGAGCGGACGGCGACATCTACCTCGACACCAGCTCGATGGCCTTCTACACCTGTGCGGCGGGGGTGTGGGCTCCGCAGGAGCAGTGACCGGTCGGCCCGTCAGCACTCGCGGCGGGGATGCCGGCGGCGCGGTCGTCGACCGAGGATCGACCGACGTGGCGACCGACGCGGCGATCGAGGTGGCGACCGAGTCGTCGTGCCGGCGCCGTCAGGGAATTCCCGCGCGACCGGCAGTGTTATGTCAATAGTCGGGCATCTGAGCGCGTCCAGCGTAGTCTCAGGGCACATGCAGCGAGAACGCAGCGTGGAGTGATGTGCTCGGCACAACACAGAGTTCTCGACAGCGGTTTCTCAACAGAGTTTCGACCCAGAAGCCGCGGGAGCAGAGGGGGAGCGATGAGCACCAACTACGTGGACATTGAAGACGCGGCCGGAGTGACGCGGCGATACCGCCACCACGCGAACGGGCGCGGCTTCGTCTCGGCAGAGGCGACGGTGCACCGCAGCGCATTCATCGCGCGCGGAAGCTACGTCGACCCGGGCGCCGAGGTGCACGCGGAGGCGCAGATCGGCCCAGACAGTTGGATCGAACCCGGCGCGATCGTCGGCGCGGGCGCGACACTCGGCTCCCGTGCACACCTGGCCCAGCGCGCCGTCGTCGGCGTCGGCTCACGCCTCGGCAACCGGGTCACGATCGGTGTCGCCGCCCGTGTCGGTGCCGGCGCTCGCCTCGGCGACGATGAGACCGTTCCGGCCGGAGCCGTCATCCCCGGCCTGAGCCCTGCCACCCAGAGCGGCGCCCCGAGCGGCGCCCGCGCCGAGCGCCTCGGCCTGGCCGCCTAGCCCCAGCCATCGATCCGCTCCACTAACCGCGTTACGCGGCAGGAACGTCTGCCGCGCAACGCGGTTTCTGGCGCGCGGCGCCATCGGCGCAGCTCTGGCCATCGACTGGTGGTCAGTTGCTCAGCGGATGCCGAGATAGAAGCGCGATTCGTCCGTGCGGTGGAGCGCGCGGTAGTACTCGAACGGGATCTCGTCGGCGCTCCAGGCGATCGACTCAATGTGCAGAACCGGGGAGCCCGCGGAGAGCTCGAGCAATCCGGCTTCTTCAGCCGATGGGATGACCGCCTGTATCCACCGGTCCGCGCCGACCGGGGTCACCCCGTAGTGGCGGCGGAGGTGTTCATAGAGTGAGCGGTTCTCCAGATTGCTCTTCAGCAGACCACTGAATGGTTCTTTGGGCAGCGTCGTCTGCACGAGTAGGGCCGGCGTGCCGTCAACAGATCGCAAGCGTCGGATCCGGATCACGGCGGATCCCTCTGCGAGCCGGAGTGCGCCGGCCTCAGCGCTGTCGGCTTTGCCCTCGGAGAGGCTGAGTACGCGAGTGGTGGAGCTGCGCCCCGCTGCGAGCAGATCGGCGGAAGATCCGAGGGTCGAGCCTATGAAGCCAAGATCGCGACGCGGAGGCGAGACGAAGGAGCCTTTCGCGCGGATCTTGTAGATCAGGCCGCGCTGGACGAGGTCAGCGAGCGCCTCACGAACGACGGTGCGAGACACCCCGAAGCGGTCTATGAGCTCGGCTTCTGAGGGCAGCGCTTGATCTGCACTGAGTTGGCCACTCGTGATTGCTCCGCGGATGACGCCGGACAGCTGCATCCACAGTGGCTCCTTCGATGCGCGATCGAGCTGCTGATCGCGCAGAGATGCGCCGCTCATGAGTCCCCCTTCATGCGAGACGCCATCTTTGACGATCCCGAGACTACCGTTCGCTGCCCGGTTGACAGTGACGGAATGTCTGCCTATATTCATATCACTACTAACTTGTCATTATGAGTTAGGGACTACAGGTTGGCCGGTAATCGTGGGGTTTCGTGTTCTCGCGAGGCTTCCAAGCGGTCAGGTAGAGCGCAAAGACGCGAATCACATTTATGGAGGACAACAATGTCGTTTAGATCCCTTCGGCGCATCAGCATCGCCGCTGCGGCCATCGCCGCCCTCACCCTCACCGGATGCGCGACCGGCGCCGACGCCGGTTCAGCACCGGCCGGCGACGGCGACGGCGTCTCGATCGCCCTGAGCAACGGGTTCGTCAACGGCTGGCGTCTCACGCTCATCAACAAGTTTGAAGAGGAGGCCACAAAGCTCAAGGCCGATGGGATCGTCTCCGATTTCTCGACGGTGAACGCGCCCGGTGAGAACAGCGCAACAGAACAGGCCTCCCAGATCCGCAGCCTGGTGCTGCAGAACCCGGATGTCCTGTTGGTCATCCCCGCCTCCTCCACCGCCCTCATCCCGGCCGTTGAAGAGGCGTGCGACGCCGGAATCACGGTTGTCGTTCTCGACGCCGACATGGACGCACCGTGCGCCCACGTTGTGCGCAACGCGTATGACATGTGGGGCGAGGTGTCGATCATGCCTGCGCTTGAGGCAATCGGCGGCGAGGGCAACATCGTCATCAACCGCGGCGTCATCGGGTCACAGCCGGAGGAGGCGTTCCATGCCCGTCAGCTGGAAATCCTCGAGGACTACCCCAAGGTGAACGTCGCCGCGGAGATCAATGGTTTCTGCGACAGCAGCACTGCCCAGAAGGAAATTGTCTCGGTGCTCGGCTCGCTGCCAGAGATCGCGGCAGCACCGGGATGCATCGGCGGCATGGGCATCGTTCAGGCGTTCGAGTCGGCCGGCCGGGAGGCACCGGTCGTCGTGTTTGACACCGACGGAAAATCTCTGAACTTCTGGAGGGACAAGGGCATCGACAACGGTTCCTTCGCCGCCCTCACCGACCCCGGCCAGGTCATCGCCGCGATGTACGTTGCTCTGGCAGTGCGCGACGGTCAGGACGTTCCGCGCGAGGTCGTCCTCCCGCTTCTCGAGATCTCGCAGGATGACCTCGACTACTGGGCCGACAAGCTCGACTCCGACGAGTACGCGGCGAACCAGTGGGACAAGGAAAGCGTCGACGCTGCTCTGGCCGCAATTGCCGCAGGCGAAGACGTTCTCGCCCCCGCCATCAAGTAACCCCGTGTGAGCGGCGAGTCCGAGGAAAACCATGTCACGTACAGCGATCAGTGAACCAGCACTCAGTGAATCGGTCGGTACCGCGCGCAGCGCTACCCACACCGCGCCGACCATCATCGCGCGCGGCGTAACGAGGAGCTACGGAAGAACCCGTGCTCTGCGTGGCGTCGATCTGCAGCTCGAACATGGTGAGATCCTCGGACTCGTCGGTCACAACGGCGCAGGCAAGAGCACGCTCATGCGTATGCTCGCCGGCATCGAGCAGCCAGACTCCGGCGAGGTCATCGCCAGAGAACGCACGGCGGGCAAGTCCTGGGATGCCGCTTCTGCCGCCGCATCCGGTGTGCGCATGGTTTACCAGGAGCTCGCCCTCTGCAACGACTTGACAGTCGCGGAGAACGCTTCGCTCTCTGACCCCCGCCCGACGGGCGCGTGGGGGTGGCGGGGACGTGCGGAGCGACGTATCGGTGAAGCGCTCGACACCGTCTTCCCCGGCCACGGCATCTCGGTCTTGCGCCGCACCGGTGAGTTGGCAATGGCAGAGCGCCAGATGGTCGAGATCGCCCGCGCCCTCTGCACCGACAACCTCAGCTTGCTCATTCTCGACGAGCCGACCGAGTCGCTCGGCGTCGACGCAACCGCTCAGCTCTACTCGCACCTTCGCACGCTGACCGGCCGCGGCGTGAGCGTTCTGCTTATCTCGCACCGGATGCAGGAGGTGCTCGCCAACAGCGATCGCATCGCCGTGATGAAGGACGGGATGGTCGTTGAGACCTTCGCTGCGTCCACCGCCACCGAGGGCGAACTGCTCGTCGTCATGGGAGGCGAGGTGCGCGCAACGGACTTCGAGGTGGATGCCGGTGCGATCAGCCCGGCCGTGTCCGGCCGTGCCGGCGGGCGTGGTGAGATAGTCGCCTCGGTGCGCGCCGCATCCGGAATCGCCTTCGAAGCTCGTGCCGGCGAGCTCATCGGTCTGGCCGGCCTCGCGGGTCAAGGCCAGGAACAGTTGTTGAACAAGCTGTGGAGCGCAGGCGCGCTGAGCCGCGGTGTCACGGTACCGAAGCGCCGCGCCTATGTGCCTGGCGACCGCCAGACCTCTGGAATCCTGCCGCTCTGGAGCGTCGCGGAGAACCTCACCATTTCAGCGCTGCGCGGACTCGGACGGTTCGGCCTTGTCGATGGTCGCGCCAAGCGCGCGCTGGCCGCCCGCTGGATCGCCGCACTCAAGGTACGTGGTGACGCCACAACCCCGATCACCTCCCTCAGCGGCGGGAACCAGCAGAAGGTCCTCGTCGCGAGGGCCTTCGCCGCCAACGCGGCGCTCGTAATTCTCGACGATCCATTCCGCGGAGTCGATGTCGCCACGAAGAACGAGCTCTACGCCCTGATGAAGGCGGAGGCCGCCGGAGGTCGATCAATCGTCTGGTACTCGACGGAGAACAGCGAGATGGCGCACTGCGACCGTGTCTACGTCTTCCGCGCGAACCGCCTGGTCTCCGAGCTCAGCGGCGAATCCAACACAGAGGAGCGGATCATCGCCGACTCCTTCGACGAGACCACCGGAGCACAGCGATGACCACCACACTTTCGGCCACCATGCGGCCCGCCATGGCCAGCCGCCTCCGGGTGAGCGCCAGCCACGGTTTTCCCGCTCTGCTTTCCCTGGTCGCGCTCGTCGTCATCCTCGGCATCACGGTTGCCAACCAGCCCGGCATCCTGAGTGTTTCCGGCCTCACGCTGATGCTGATGTCCGCGGTGCCGCTGGTCTTCGCCGCGCAAGCTCAGATGCTCATCATGTCCGTTGGCGACATCGACCTCGGCATTGGGGCACTCATCGGGCTCGTGACGGTCATCGCCGCCACGCTCCTGGCCGAGAGTCCCATCCTCGGCGTCGGGATGCTCGTCGCGATTGTGCTGGTCTACGCTCTGCTCGGTCTGATCGTGCAGAAACGCGGCGTCCCGTCCATCATCATCACGCTCGGCATGTCCTTCGTCTGGATCGGGCTCGGCCTGCAGATCCTGCCGACGCCGGGCGGCACCACCCCCGAGTGGCTCACCGCTCTCGGCAGGTGGCGCCCGGAAGCCATTCCCGCGCCATTGGTCTTCATCGTCGCCGCCACTGTCATCGGCTGGTACCTTTCACGGCAGAGCCGCATCGGAACCCGGATGCGGGCGCTCGGCAGCAGCGCACCGACGCTGCAGAAGGCCGGCTGGTCTCTCGCAGGCACCCGCGTCGTGACCTATGTGCTTGCCGCGACACTGATCATCGTTTCCGGGCTGCTGCTTGCCTCACAGACCCGCTCGGGTGACATCAACTCCGCGAGCAACTTCACACTGATGACGATCGCCGCCGTGATCCTCGGCGGCGGGAACTTCTCCGGCGGACGCGCGCTGCCAGTCGGTGCCACTCTCGGCGCCGTGACCTTGGGCCTGATCACTGTGCTGCTCAGCGTGATGAGCCTGTCGTCCAGCCTGCAGTCCGCGGCGCAGGGAATCATCGTGCTCGCCGTTCTGGCCGGCCGCATCATCACAGAGAGGTTCACCCGATGAGCGTCACACTCTCCTCACCCTTACTGACAGAACCGGATGCCCCTCTCGGCCGTCGCCGCATCGGCTGGCCGGCCTGGGGATGGTCCCTCATCGGCGTGCTCGCCGTGTGGGCGTTGATTGTCATCGTGCGTCCGGGGGCGCCGTTCGACCCGCTCGCGCAGGCAATGACGCTGGCACCGTTCCTGGTGCTCGTCGCCCTCGGCCAGATGCTGGTCATCACACTTGGACCCGGCAACATCGATGTCTCGGTTGGCACGATCATCTCGATGGCGTCCTACGTCTCGGTGGCGGTCGGTGCCAGCGTCGGGCCGGTCGCCGGCATCCTCGCGGCCGTTGGCGTCGGGATCGCAGCGGCCGTCTGCAGCATCGTCGCGATTCTTCTGCTCAGAGTGCCGCCGATCATCGCCACCCTGGCGACCAGCCTGATCGTCTCCTCGGCGACCTTGCTCCTGGCCGATGCCAGCAGGCACTCCGCGGATGCCGGGCTCCGCGAGTTTGTGAACGCGAAGATTCTCGGGATCCCGGTGATCGCACTGCTCGTTCTCGCCATCACCGTCGTGATCGCGCTTGCGCTGCGGCACACCCGCTTCGGCCTCTCGGTTCTGGCCGTCGGGCAGAGCGCTCGCGCTGCAGAGCGCGCCGGCATCAAGGTGTGGGCGATCACGGCCTTGGCATACCTCGTCTGCGGTGCATTCGCCGGCCTCACCGGTGGTCTGCTCGCCGCGTTCATCTCGCCAAGCACGGTGCTCGGCACCTCGTACATGCTCGACTCCATCGCCGTCGTCGTGATCGGCGGAACGTTGATCTCTGGCGGCCGGGCGGTTGCGACCGGCGCCTGGACGGGAGCGCTCTTCTTCGTGCTGCTCTCCGGCCTGCTCAACCTCGTGGGATGGAGCATCGGCGCTCAGAACATCCTCAAGGGCGTCTTGGTTGTCGCCGTGGTCATCGTCTCGGCCGCTGCCACCGGAACCGGCCGATCCTCACGTGCACGACTGCGCGAATCCCTCCACCTCGGAACTAGAAACAAGGAGACAACACATGGCTGACCTCGATGACCTTCGCGAAGGAACGAACTTTGGCGGCGCGCCCGTCGGTACCCTGGGAAACTTCCATCTGAAGGGGCTCGGTGGTCAGGATTGGGGCATGCGTGCCCGGCTGTCGCGCATCTTTGACCCGGCCGACGGCAAGACCGTGATGCTCGCCTTCGACCACGGCTACTTCCAGGGCCCGACATCCGGCCTTGAGCGGCTCGACCAGTCGATTGTCCCGCTGATTCCGCAGGCGGATGCTCTCATGCTCACGCGCGGCGCGCTTCGCACCACGATCCCCGCCGAGAACGGCAAGGGCATCGTCTTGCGCGCCAGCGGCGGACCGAGCGTTCTGACCGATCTCTCCAATGAGGAGCTCGCCGTCAGCATCGACGACGCGGTGCGCGTTGACGCCGCAGCGCTGGCCGTGCAGGTCTTCGTCGGCAGCGAGAACGAGACCAAATCGATCAAGAACCTGACGACGCTGGTCGACCAAGGCCAAAACGTCGGGATCCCGGTGCTGGCCGTCACCGCCGTTGGCCGTGACATGGTGCGTGATGCCCGCTACTTCCGCCTGGCGACCCGGATGTCGGCCGAGCTCGGCGCTGCCTTCGTGAAGACGTACTACGTGGAGGACGGCTTCGAGACCATCACCGCCGCCTGCCCCGTCCCGATCGTCATCGCCGGTGGCAAGAAGGTCGAAGAGAAGCAAGCCCTGACCATCGCCTACCGGGCCATGCAGGAGGGCGCTGCCGGCGTCGACATGGGGCGCAACGTCTTCCAGTCTGAGCACCCGTCCGCGATGCTCGCCGCCGTGCGCGCCGTCGTTCACCAGAACCTGACGCCCGACGAGGCCTTCGCGCTGTACCAGGAACTCTCCCACTGATCAGAGGGCGCGGGACGGCACACGTCCCGCGCCCCTTTCGTTACAAAAGGAACACCATGCCTGCTCTGACGAGCTATGCGAGCTCCATCGCCCCCGTGGATGTCGCCGTGATCGGCGCCGGAATCAACGGTCTCGCCGTCGCCCGTGAAGCCGCACGCCGCGGCCTCAGCGTCGCACTGATCGATCAAGACGACATCGGGGCGCGCACCTCGGCCATCTCCACGCGCCTTATCCATGGCGGTCTCAAGTACCTGGAACGCTTCGAGCTGCACTTGGTCTACGAGTCGATTCGCGAGCGCAACATCCTGCTCAAGCGAGCACCGCACCTGGTGCGTCACTATCCGATGCTGGTGCCGTTCGTGAAAGGGCAGAGTCGGCCCGGCTGGCTGGTCGCCTGCGGCCTCATTCTGCATGACGTCCTGGCCATCGGAAAGCCTCTGCCGTTCAACCGGATCGTCTTCGGCGCCAGGATGCGCCGCGACTGGCCGGAACTCGCCGAAGGCGGGGTCAAGTGGGGCGGACTCTTCCACGATGCGCATGTGCCGCTGACCGAGCGTCTCAGCCTCGAGCTCGCGGTCGACGCCCAGGCCCACGGTGCCATCGTGCTGACCCATTCCCGTGTCGAATCACTTGTGCGTGCCGACGGCCGCGTTGCCGGCCTGCGCTACCGTGATCGACTCGACGGGCAGTTGAAGCAACTCGACGCGCGACTGGTCGTCAACGCCGCCGGACCGTGGGTCGACGAGGTGCTGGCTCTGGCTGGCGGGCACGATCGCAAGATGGGCCCGACAAAGGGCAGCCACCTGATCGTCGACCGCTTCCACGGGGCACCGGACACCTGCATCTTCTTCGAATCCCCGGATGACGCGCGGCCGATGTTCGTACTGCCCTGGAACGGTCGATTCATGATCGGCACCACTGACATCCCATACAGTGACTCTCTCGAGTCGATCATCATCGACGAGGACGAGAGCGCCTACCTGCTCAGCGCCGTCAACCTGCTCATCCCGCAGGCGAAGCTCAGCGTGGGTGACGTGCTCTGGTCCTACTCCGGTGTGCGCCCGCTGCCCTATGTCGGCGAGCTCGACGACCCCTCCAAGGTCAGCAGGGACCATGAAATCCTCGTGCACACCGGCACCAGCAGTGGCCTGATCACCCTCATCGGCGGCAAGCTCACCACTCACCGAGCCCTGGGCGAGCTCGTGGCCAAAAAGCTTGAGCGGGCGCTGGGGCGGAAGCCCGGGGCCTCGCCCACCCGCGACGCCGCGCTGCCGGGTGCTCCCGGCGGAGACTGGACCCAGTACCGTACGAGCTTCATCCGGCGTAGCGCGCTCTCCGAGTCGACGGCGACCCGCCTCGTCGACACCTACGGGGTCGTCGCCGAGGTAGTCGAGCGGCTGGCGGTAGAGACCCCAGCGCTCGCGCAGGTCATCGACCCTGACAGTGGCGCGATTGCCGCTGAGGCCGTGCACGCCGTGCTGAATGAGGGCGCATTCACCCTCGAAGACGTGGTGCTGCGCCGCATGGTCGTCGCGCTCAACGGCGACGTCGGTCTCTCGGCCGCCCCGGCGATCGCCTCCGTGCTGGTGCAGCACGCGGGCTGGACCAGCGAGCGCGCCGATGCCGAGCTCGACCGGTATCGTCAGGCGATGCGCCGTTTCATGCCGCGGGTCGTCCGCGCTGAGAACGCGTCCGGCCACTAAGCAAGGAAGCAACAGTGTCAGTTCAGCAGTGTTTCATCGGTATCGATGTCGGGCTCACCTCCGCGAAGGCCGCTGCCTTCGATCTGGAGGGCAATGAGCTCCGGAGCTATTCGGCGCCGAACCCGCGGGTGGCCGTCGCCTCCGACCGCCAGGAGATCGACATGGCCGCGCTCTGGGATGTCGTCGCCGGGGTGCTTGGGCACCTGACCGGCTGGCTCGACGCCCACGGATGGACCGTGCAGTCGATCGGCGCCACCGGCCATGGCAACGGGCTCTACCTCGTTGACGAGGAACTGGCTCCGGTGCGGAGCGCCTTCGCGTCGACCGATACCCGCGGCGAGAGCATCGTGGCGGGGCTGGATGCAGCCGAGGTGGAAAGGGTTCGAGCCGTCACCGGCTCGATGCCGTGGGCCGGGCAGCCGGGTGTGCTGCTGCGCTGGTTGCACGACAACGAGCCGGCGACTCTGGCGCGTGCACGCTGGGCGCTTACCTGCAAAGACTGGATCACCGCCTGCCTCATCGGCCGGGCGAGTGCCGACTACTCCGATGCCTCCGGCTGCGGCCTGGTCAACCTGGCTGCGCGCCGTTACGAACCGGAGGTGTTCGACATGCTCGGCGTACCGCGTGAGTTGATGCGCCTGCAGCCGCCGTTGGCGAACTCGGATGTCGTCGTCGGCGAAGTCACGGGCGAGGCCGCCGCCCGCACCGGACTCGCTGTCGGCATCCCGGTGGTCGCCGGCTGCATGGACTGTGTGGCCAGCCCAATCGGTGCAGGTGCCACCAACCGTGGCGACGTGACCGTCATCGTCGGAACGTGGGCGATCAACTCTGTCGTCGTTCCCGTCACGGAGGCGCCGCCACGGGTCACCCTGAACGCATTGCTGCCCGACCCGGAGCTCATGCTCGCGCAAGAGGTGGCGCCGACATCCGCCGCCAGCATCGAGTGGTACTCCTCTCTGATGTCGACGCTCGCGAGTGACGGCGTCACTCCGCAGCAGATCCTCGCCGCCGCTGATTCCGTGCCGGCCGGAGCCGACGGCCTGCTGTTCCTGCCGTTCGTGCACGGTGCCCCCGAGCACCTCGGGGCATCCGGGACACTGATCGGGGCGAAGGGCAGTCACGGCCACCGCGAGATCGCGCGGGCCGTCGCGGAGGGCATCACCCAGTACCACCGAGTGCAGTTGACCAAGCTCCGCGCCAGCGGTGCCGAGGTCTCGGACGAACCGTGGACGTTGGCCGGCGGCGGGGCCAAGAACCCGCTCTGGGCACAGATCTTCGCCGATGTGATCGACCACCCGGTGCGCAGGCAGCTGGGCACCGAGCTGGGCGCGCGCGGCATCGCATCGCTCGCGGCGGCCGGCGCCGGACACGACACCACCAGTTGGCAGGTGAGCCCGGACCCCGCCCTCGTGGTGTCGCCCGGCGCGAACCGAGACAACTATCAAAGGCAGGGGGAGCGCTTCGACCGGGTGCTCGCCGCCATGGGACAGGTATGGACGGAGGCCGCACGATGACGGCAACGAAGGACACAATGCAGGCTGCGCTCGAGGAGATCGTGCGGGTCTCACGCGCGCTCGGCAGCGACCCACGGCTGGTCCTGCACGGCGGGGGCAACACCTCGATCAAGGCGCTCGGCACAGATGTGACCGGCGAGGAGATTGAACTCGTACTGGTCAAGGGCAGCGGCTGGGATCTCGGCACGATTCAGGCGCCGGGCTTCGCCCCGCTGCGTCGGGAACGGCTGCTCGCCCTGTTGCAGTTGCCGACGCTCAGCGACACCAGCATGGTCAACGAGCTTCGCCAGGCGTCGCTCTCGGCCGCCGCGCCGACCGCATCGATCGAGGCGCTGCTGCACGCTCACTTGCCGGCGCGTGTTGTGCTTCACTCGCACGCGGATGCAATCGTGGCACTGACCGATCAGCCAGACGGGCTGCGCCGTGTCGCCGAGGTGCTGGGCGAGCGGGTGGTCGTGTTGCCGTACATCATGCCGGGCTTCGACCTGGCCAGACTCGTCGCCTCGACCGATCTTGGCGACGCGGATGCGATCGTGCTGGCCGGCCACGGACTCTTCACGTTCGCCGAGGACGCCGAGCTGGCGCTCCAACGCCACCACGAGCTGGTTGCCGCGGCATCCGCCGCTCTCGGGATAGAGAATTGGGGTGCGGAGGGCGAGAACATCGCGCGGGCGGGTGACCCGGTCGAACTGGCCGCGGTGCGCCGGGATATCGCGCAGGCAGCCGGGCGCCCGCTGCTGCTTCGGCAGTCCAGCTCGGGGCGGGCGTTGAGATTTGCCGGCCGCACCGACCTCACCGAATCCACGGCGCGCGGAACCGCGACTCCGGAGCATGTCATCCGAACCAAGCGGAAGCCCTTGCTCGGCACCGATGTGCAGGCCTACGCCGACGACTATCTGCGCTACGTGGCCGAGAATCGAGGCCAAGGCGAGCTCACGGTGCTTGACCCGGCACCGCGCGTCGTACTCGACGCGCGGCTCGGCCTGTTGACGGCTGGCGTGACGTCAGCGGCGGCTGATGCGGTGCACGACATCTACCTTCACACCATGGACATCATCGATGCCGCCGATCGCGACGGCGGGTATCAGTCGCTCGGCGAAGCCGAGAGCTTCGCCATCGAGTACTGGGAGCTGGAGCAGGCCCGCGTGCGCTCCGCAGCGAGCGGCCGCGATCTTGAGGGCGAGGTGGCCGTAGTAACCGGCGCGGCCTCCGGAATCGGCCGGGCCTGCGCAGCCGCACTGATCGCGCGCGGCGCCGCCGTCGTAGGCATCGACCTCAACGAGTCCGTTGAGTCAGCCTTCGATGATCGCTCGTGGCGTGGTGTCGTCGGCGATGTGAGCAATCCAGCGGTGCTGGAGGAAGCCATCGACGTCGCGGCCCGCGAGTTCGGCGGCATCGACATGCTTGTCGTCGCGGCCGGGATCTTCCCTGAGAGCGCACCGCTCGCCACGCTCGATGACAGCCTCTGGGAACGATCGATGACGGTTAACGCCACGGCCGTCGCACGAGCGCTCCGGGCCACGCATCCGTTGCTCGCGCTGGCACCGCGAGGCGGCCGCGTCGTGCTCGTGTCGACCAAGAACGTCGCGGCGCCCGGGCCGGGAGCCGCCGCCTACTCCGCCAGCAAGACCGCGGCCGCCCAGCTCGCCCGGATTGCCGCTCTGGAGTGGGCAGTTGACGGCATCCGGGTGAATCACGTCGAACCCGACGCGGTCTTCGACACCGCCATCTGGACTCCGGAGCTGCTCGCCGAACGCGCCTCCCGCTACGGTCTGACCGTTGCCGAGTACCGCACCCGCAATCTGCTCGGCGTCGAGGTGACGAGTGCCATGGTCGCTGATGCCGTCGTCGCACTCTGCGCGGGGTTCCCGGCGACCACTGGCGCGCACATCACTGTGGACGGTGGCAATGACCGCGTGATCTGAGCGTTTCAACCCGGCCTCACTGCGCGTCTGCGCTTTCATTCACAAAGGACTTCAACCGTGTCTGACAACTTCTTCCAAGTCATTGCGCGCTACCAGCCGAGCGGAGGACAGCTGGAGGCCGTGCTGGACCTCCTCGCCGAGCTGACTGTGGCCACGCGCGCCGAACCCGGCTGCATCAGTTTTGAGTACTTCCGCAATGTCGAGAACCCCAATGAGATCGTCATCGTGGAGCGCTTTGTCGACGAGGCTGGCTTCGCGACGCACCGTGAGACAGAACACTTCACCCGGATCGGGGAACAGATAGCCCCGTTGCTCGCGGCCCGGTCATCGAGCAAGGCCGTCGCGACCGCGGTGTAGCTGTAGCCCAGTGCTTCGGCGGGGCGGCCGCGCTGCGTGCCGCTACGCCGCCGCCTGCGTGATCGTGCTCCAGCCGTGCTCGCCGACGCTCACCTGCAGCGAGGCGTGAATCTGCTCCTTCATCGCCTCGACGTGGCTGATCAGCCCGATTGTGCGGCCGCCGGTGCGAAGGCTGTCGAGTGTCGCCATCGCGATCTCGAGGGTGTCGGCATCCAGCGAGCCGAAGCCCTCGTCGATGAACAGCGTGTCGAGCGTGATGCCGCCGGCCCTGCCGGTCACGACCTCGGCGAGCCCGAGTGCGAGCGCGAGCGAGGCCAGGAAGGTCTCGCCGCCCGAGAGGGAGTGCGTCGCCCGCTGCTGGCCGGTGTGCCCGTCGAGGATGGCCAAGCCGAGCCCCGACTGGGCGCCGCGGTGGGCGATCCCGTCGTCGTGCTCGAGCGTGTACCGGCCGCCGCTCATTTGGCGCAGTCTGGCGTTCGCCGCCGCCACGATCTCCTCCAGCTCGGCCGCCAGCACGAAGCTCTCCAGGCGCATCCTCCGCTCGTTCGGGGCATCGCCCTTGAGCGTGGCCGCGAGGCGCGCGACCACCTCGTACCGCTCGATCAGGTCGGCCGATGCCGCGAGCAACCGCCCGGCGCGGTCGACGATCTCGTCGAGAGCACCCGCCTGCCCGCGCACCGTGGCGTGCCGGGTGAGCGCCGCGTCACGGGCGTCGCGGGTCACGGCCAGCGCTGCTGCCGACGCGTCCAGTTCAACCAGTTCGGCCGGAAGTTCTGCCAGTTCCGGCTCGCCAAGCGTCGCCGTCGCGGCGGCGACGGCATCGTCGTGTGACCGCACACGCGCCTCGATCGCGGTGCGCGTGTTGGCGTCGAGGTGGGCGGCGGTGACCGCCTCCGCCGAGTCGAAGCCGTGCGCAAGCAGTTGGCCGGTGAGGGCGGCATCCGCGTCGATGACGGCGTCGGCGGCCGATGCGTCGGCGGCAATCGCCTCGGAGAGCCCGCGGGCAAGCCTGAGCAGCTCCGCGAGGGCGGCGCTGCGCTCGGCGACCGTCGGGTAGCCGGCGCGCTGGGCGGCGAGCCGCTGCTCGGCGGACTCTCGTCTGGCCCCCGCCGTCGTCATCGCCGTCGCCGCGAGGGCGAGCGCGTCCCGGAGCGAGGCGACGAGAACCTCTGCGCTCTCGTGCTCCGCGCGCCGCCCCGCGAGCACGGAGCTCAGCCGCTCCGCCTCGCTCGCGGCGGCGGCTGCGGTGTCGCGGGCCGCCG